>JASHPW010000050.1 GCA_030037895.1 Xanthobacteraceae bacterium
GGGTCTATCCCAATGCACGGAGAACAGGCATGAACACCGGATCAACGGTTGCCGACGGCGTTCGGGAAACGGCCAAGGAGGCGCGCGAAGGCGCGCGCGACGTGCGCAAGGCGGCAAATGACGCCTCCGGCGATGTGCAGAGCGATCTGCAGGCGCTGCGCGAGGATTTCGGACGCCTGGCCGAAGAGATCGGCGACCTCGTCGCCGGCAAGGGCAACGCGGCGTGGCGGCGCGCGCGGTCGAGCGTGGACGGCATGGTCTCCGACGCCCAGGACAAAGGGCGGGAGGCGCTCGGGACCGTGCGCGAGGTGTCCGACAACGTGATCGACGCGATCGACGAATCGATCAAGAAGCGGCCCTACGCCACGCTCGCGCTCGTCGCCGGCCTCGGATTTGTCGTCGGCGCCACGTGGCGGAGATGAAGACTGAACGTCGATGAGGCTTCGGCACCGCTGAAGCTTCGGGCGCGGCGCGCGGATCGCGAGGGCGCAATGCTCAAAGGCTGGACGCGCGATATCACGCTTGCGATCCAAGCGCGGAGCGGCGCGACCCCTGCCCTCTTTGTCTGGATCGGCGTTGTCGCGATCGCGTCGCTGACGGCATTCGCCTTCCTTTGCGTCGCGGCCTATGACGCGCTGGCGCTGCAATGGGACGGCATCGTCGCCGGCCTGATCATGGCCGGCATCTTCGTGCTGATCGCGGTAATCGGCGCCGTAGCCTTTGCGCTGGCGCGGCAGCGCGCCAAGGCGCGCGCGATCCTCGAACGCGCCGCGCGGGCGGGCGCGCCGTCGTGGCTGCTCGATCCGAAGATTCTCGGCGCCGCCGTCCAGGCCGGCCGAGCGCTGGGTTGGCAGCGCATCGTGCCGGTCGCCGTGCTCGGCTTCATGGCGGCGCAATGGGCGCGCGAGCGCCGCGCGCGCGGCGGCGAGCAGTCCTGAGTGCGTGGGCCGGCTAGATCGGCGGGAACGCGGCGCCGGCGCGCGCCAGCGCCTCCTGCGCGCGGCGCGTGTCGTCCTGCATCTGCCGCACCAGATCGTCGACCGAGGCGAACACCTGCTCTTCGCGGAGCCACGCGATGAAGGCGACGTCGATGCTTTGGCCGTAAAGGTCGCCGGAAAAATCGAACAAAAAGACTTCGAGCAGCACGGCGCCGCCGTCGAACATCGGCCGGCGGCCGAAGCTCGCCACGCCGTCGTAGCGGCGGCCGCCGACTGCGGCGCGCACCGCATAGACGCCATGGCGCAACCCGCAGGCGGCGTCGAGCGAGAGGTTGGCGGTCGGGAAGCCGAGCGCGCGGCCGCGCCGGTCGCCGTGGATCACCGTGCCGGACACGAACCAGGGAAAGCCCAAAAACTCGGCCGCCTCCTCCACGCGGCCGGCGATCAGCGCCTGCCGAATCGGGCCGGAGGACACCGGGCGTCCGTTGTCCTCGAACCGCGGCACGACCTCGACCGCGAAGCCGTACTTTTCGCCTTGCGCGGTGAGAAATTCCGGCGAGCCCGCCCGGTTCATGCCGAAGTGGAAGTTGAAGCCGATGACCGCGCCGCTGACGCGGAAGCGCTCCACCAGGACGCGGGCGACGAATTGCGCCGCCGTGAGCCGCGCCAGCGCCGCATCGAAGCTCAGCACGATCGCGCCGTCGAGCCCGGTCGAAGCCAGGAGCCGCAGTTTCGCCGCCGCGTCGGTGAGGCGGAACAGCGGCTCGCCGGGGTTGAAATAGGCGCGCGGGTGCGGCTCGAAGGTGAGCGCCGCCGCCGGCCGGCCCATCGCTTTCGCGCGCGCGATCGCGGCCGCGATTACGGCCCTGTGGCCGCGATGCACCCCGTCGAAATTGCCGATGGCGACGACCGCGCCGCGCAAGGAATCATCGGGCGCAGCGTCGCGCACGATGAGGAAGCGTTGCGGCGCCATCGGGTTTTAATGGTTAACGAGAACCTGCCGGCCGTAGGTGCCGTTGCCGGTACCGCCAAGTCAAGCATCGGGTAATGTGCAGGGATTGCGCATTTGCGGTCACGACCGCCGGCGACGATTAACCCGATGTCAAACAACCCGATGATACCGTCCCGGCTCTGTCTGGGACGGGAGAGCCTCGGGGGCGAGCCCTTCCCCGGAATGAGGAGCCGATCGGTTCGGCTCCGCGCAATTGTCCGCGCGCCAGGGGAGCAGAGCCATGGCTCTCGATCCGTCAATACCCGTGCTCGTAGTCGACGACTACAGCACCATGGTCCGCATCATCCGCAACCTATTGCGGCAACTGGGCTTCGCCGACATCGACGACGCCAACAACGGCGCCTCGGCGCTCGAAAAGATGCAGATCAAGCGATACGGCCTCGTCATCTCGGATTGGAACATGGAGCCGATGACCGGCTACGACCTGCTGCGCCAGGTGCGGGCCGACCCAAGGCTGGAACAGACGCCCTTCATCATGGTCACGGCCGAATCGAAGACCGAGAACGTGATCGCGGCCAAGAAGGCGGGCGTGAACAATTACATCGTCAAGCCGTTCAACGCGCAGACGCTGAAAGCCAAGATCGAGGCGGTGTTCGCCGAGAGCGAGCAGGCCGCTCCGGCGTAGCTTTATCGTCGCGGGGAGCGCAGCGGCGAAGCTATTCCGCCGCGGCGCGGGCATAGCTCGCGCTCCGCTGCCGCATCGTGACCAGTTCCTCGGCAATGGTCGGATGCAACGCCATCGTGGCGTCGAAATCGGCCTTGGTGGCGCCCATCGTCACGGCAATGGCGGCGAGCTGGACCATCTCGGCGGCGCCCTCGCCGACGATATGGCAGCCGACCACGCGGCCGCTCATGCCGTCGACCACGAGTTTGAGCAGCACCGTCGTGTCGCGGCCGGACAAGGTCGCCTTGAGCGGCTTGAACATGGCCCGATAGATATCGGTTTGCTCGAGCCGGGCGCGGGCCTGCGCCTCGGTGAGGCCGACGGCGCCGATTTCGGGATCGGAGAACACGGCGGTCGGCACGTTGGCGTGATCGACGGCGGTCGGCTTGCCGCCGAACACCGTATCGGCAAAGGCGTGCCCCTCGCGGATCGCGACCGGCGTGAGATTGACGCGGTTGGTCACATCGCCGATGCCGTAGATATTGGGCACGCTCGTGCGCGAATATTCATCGACCGCGACGCCGCCGTTCTTGGCAATCTCGACACCCGCCTCCTCAAGGCCCATTTTGGCGACGTTGGGCCGGCGGCCGATGGCGAACATCACGCGGTCGGCGGCGAGTTCGTTGCCGCTCGACAGGCGCGCCGAGAAGCGGGCTCCCGCTGCTTGTTCGATCGCCGCGATCCGGCAGCCGGTAAGCACCCTGACGCCGTGTTTCTCCATGTCCATGCGGACATGCTGGCGCACATCGTCGTCGAAGCCGCGCAGGATGTTCTCGCCGCGATAGACGAGCGTCACCTGCGCGCCGAGGCCGGCGAAAATGCCGGCGAACTCGACTGCGATGTAGCCGCCGCCCTGGATCACCACGTGGGTCGGCAACTGCGGCAACTGGAACGCTTCGTTCGAGGAAATGGCGTGCTCGAGCCCGGGAATGGGATCGCCGTAGCTCGGCGCGCCGCCGGTTGAGATCAGCACATAGGCCGCGCGCACGCGCTCGCCGTTCGCCAATCGCACCGTATGCGGGTCGGCAAGCACGGCGCGGCTCTTGATGATCCTGACGCCGGCCTTGGCGAGCGTCGCGGTATAGGCCGCTTCGAGCCGCGCGATCTCGCGATCCTTGTTGGCGATCAGCGTCGGCCAGTCGAACGCGGATTGCGGCAGCGTCCAGCCGTAGCCGGCCGCGTCCTCGAATTCGGCGCGGAAACGCGAGGCATAGACCAGAAGCTTCTTCGGCACGCAGCCGCGAATGACGCAGGTGCCGCCGACGCGATACTCTTCCGCGAGCATCACGCGCGCGCCGTGCTCGGCGGCGATGCGCGCGGCGCGCACGCCGCCCGAGCCGCCCCCGATGACGAAGAGATCGACGTCGTAACCGGACATGCCGACGACCGTGCCGGGGCACTCCCTGTGCGCAAAAAAATCAGCGGCGTTCGACGAGGCGCACGCCGTCCGGGCCGGCGAGGATAGCAGTCCGCGCGAGCCCGATGAACAAGCCGTGTTCGATCACGCCGGGGACGCGGCAAAGCCGCGCCGCCAGCGCCGCCGGATCGGCGATGCGCAGCAATTGCGCGTCCAGGAGCCAATGGCCGCCGTCGGTGACCACGGCATGGCCGTCGTCCCGCCGGCGCAGCAGCGCCGGTCCCGGACAGCCGATTTCGGCGGTCGCGGCTTCGACCGCAAGGCGGGTCGCCGCGGCGCCGAACGGCGCGATCTCGATCGGCAGCGGGAAGCGGCCGAGCATCGAGACCCATTTTGATTCGTCGGCGATGACGATCATCCGCGCCGACGCCGCCGCCACGATCTTCTCGCGCAGCAAGGCGCCGCCGCCACCCTTGATCAACGTCAGATCGGGGGCGATCTCGTCGGCGCCGTCCACGGTCAGGTCGAGTTCGGGCGTCTCCTCGAGGGTGGTGAGCGCGATGCCGCGCCGCGCCGCTTGCTCCCGCGTCGCCTCGGAGGTCGCAACGGCCACGATGTCGAGGCCGATCCGGACCCGCTCGCCAAGCAAATCGACGAAGTGCCTGGCGGTCGAGCCGGTACCGAGCCCGACGCGCATGCCGCCCTGCACGAATTCGAGCGCGCGGGCCGCGGCGGCGCGTTTGTAAGCCTCAACGTCCATGACGGGTATGTAGGGCAAAAAACCGATCGACGCGACCAATCCCTCTCCCCTCGCGAGGGGAAAGGATAAGATGCTTGCGCCGCCGCCGATCGCCCTTTAAGCGAAATCATGCTCACCATCGTCTTCGATCTCGACGGCACGCTGATCGACACTGCTCCCGACCTCATCGCGACCCTCAACCATATCCTCGCCCGGCAGCGACTGCCGGTCATTCCCTACGAGGCGGCCCGGCCTTTGATCGGCGGCGGAGCGCGGGGAATGATCGAGCGGGCGCTCGCCGCCGAAGGGCGCAGTTGCTCGCCCGCTGACGTCGATCGGATGTACAGCGCCTTCGTCGCGCATTACGCCGAGCACATCGCCGAGCGCTCGCGGCCGTTCCCCGAACTCGAAGCGACGCTCGACCGCCTGGCCGCCGACGGCCATCGTCTGGCGGTGTGCACCAACAAGCTCGAATGGCTGGCGAAGCGCCTGCTGGAGGCACTGCACCTCGCGCCGCGCTTCGCCGCGATTTGCGGCCAGGACACGTTCGGCAGCCTGCTGAAGCCAGATCCGCAAATGTTGCGGGCCACGGTCGGGCGCGCCGGCGGCGAGCCCGAGCGTGCGATCATGATCGGGGATTCCGCAACCGACATCCGCACCGCCCGCGCCGCAAGCGTGCCGATCGTCGGCGTCGATTTCGGCTATACCAACGTTCCGATCGCGGAATTGCGGCCGGACCGGGTCATCAGTTCCTTCGCGCAACTGCCGGCGGCCGTCGCCGATCTCGCACCTGCAAAAACATGATGGACGGCCAGGGTTTTATTGGGCACAAAGGCTGATTATATGGTATGAATACTACGGCAACCGGCCGTCCGCTCATATGGAGCTTGGTCACGGAAACGCCTGCCGATGGACAGCGTGGAAGGGACAAATGCCAGTTTACGACCTCGATAGCGCCCCCGGGCGGGCGCCGTTGATCGACCCGTTCGGCCGCGACATCACCTATTTGCGCGTCTCGGTGACCGACCGCTGCGATTTCCGCTGTGTCTATTGCATGGCGGAACATATGACCTTCCTGCCCAAGGCCGACTTGCTCACGCTCGAAGAGCTTGACCGGCTGTGCTCGGCCTTTGTCGCGCGCGGGGTGCGCAAGCTGCGCCTCACCGGCGGCGAGCCGCTGGTGCGTCGCGGTATCATGACGCTGTTTTCCTCGCTCTCGCGCCACCTCGCCAGCGGACGGCTCGACGAGATCACGCTCACCACCAACGGATCGCAGCTTGCGCGCTATGCCGGAGAGCTCAAGGCGCACGGCGTCAGGCGCGTCAACGTCTCGCTTGACACGCTCGACGCGGAGAAATTCCGCGCCATCACCCGCTGGGGCGCGTTGGACCAGGTGCTCGCCGGAATCGATGCCGCGCAGGCCGCCGGCCTCAAGATCAAGATCAATACGGTCGCGCTCAAGGGCGTGAACGAGGATGAGTTTCCCCGCCTGATCGAATGGGCGCACGGGCGCGGCATGGACCTGACGCTGATCGAGGTGATGCCGCTCGGCGACATCGGCGAAGGCCGTCTCGATCAATATCTGCCGCTCTCGCTTGTGCGCGCCCGCCTCGGCGGACGCTTTTCGCTCGCCGAGCTTGACGACCGCACCGGCGGCCCGGCGCGCTACGTGCGCGTCGCCGAGACCGGCGGACGGCTGGGCTTCATCACGCCGCTCACCCACAATTTCTGCGAATCGTGCAACCGCGTGCGCGTGACCTGCACCGGCACGCTTTATATGTGCCTCGGCCAGGAGGACGCGGCCGATCTGCGCCAGCCGCTGCGCGCCTCCGAAGGCAACGATCTCCTCTTTGCCGCCATCGACGAGGCGATTGCGCGCAAGCCCAAGGGGCATGATTTCATCATCGACCGCCGCCATCGACGGCCGGCGCTTGCCCGCCACATGAACGTGACCGGCGGCTAAGCCTCCTCGCGCCCGCCGGTAGCTCGCATGAGCGCAGCGACATGCGGGAAAAACCGGTCCGGCCGTCGCGGCGCATGAATCCTCGTCCGGATGTCACTCCAGCGCCGCGCCGCTCGGCATGCGCACCGGATGATAATTTTCGTCCCTGAGCGCGCGAAAAATTTCCTCGGCATGGGCTTCGCCGCGCGTCTCCACGGTGACATCGAGCTTGGCGCCCTTGGCCGGCACGTCGAGGAACAGGCGATGGTGATCGACGCTGAGAATATTGGCGCCGAGTTCGCCGAGCCGGCCGGCGATCTGGCCCAATATTCCGGGCTGGTCGGGAATGGTCAGGCGGAACGAGACGATGCGGTCGGCCCGTTCCAGCTCGCGCACCATGATGGAGGCGAGAATGCGCGGATCGATATTGCCGCCGCAAAGGATGAGCCCGACCCTGCGGCCGCGGAAGCGCGCCGGCTCGGCGAGCATGGCGGCGAGCCCGGCGGCGCCCGCGCCTTCCGCCATCGCCTTCTGCAGCGTGAGAAAGGCGTTGACGGCGCGCTCGATCAACGGCTCGTCGACCAGGATGACGTCGCTCACGCATTCACGCACGACCGGCAGCGTCAGCTTGCCGACGTTCTTCACCGCGATGCCCTCGGCGAGCGTCGCGCCGCCGCACGGCCTCGTGCCGTGATGCAGCGCGTTCCACATCGACGGGTAGAGCGCGCTCTCGACGCCGACGATCTCGATCGCCGGTTTTTTCGCCCGCGCGGCGACGGCGCAGCCGGCGATCAGGCCGCCGCCGCCGATCGGAACGATCAGGACGTCGAGGGCGGGCACCTCCTCCAGCATTTCCAGCGCCACGGTGCCTTGGCCGGCAATGATGCGCGGATCGTCATAGGGATGGACCCAGACGAGGTCGCGCGCGGCCGCGAGCGCCTCGGCGCGCGCCTGCGCCTGCGCGAGCGTGTCGCCGTCAAGGACGACGATTGCGCCGAGCGCCTCGGTCGCCTGCACCTTCACGAACGGCGTGGTCGTCGGCATGACGATGGTCGCCGGAATGCCGAGGCGGCGGGCGTGATAGGCGACCGCCTGGGCGTGATTGCCGGCCGACATCGCGATCACGCCACGGCCGCGCTCCTGATCGTTGAGCGCGGCGAGCTTCACGCAGGCGCCGCGCTCCTTGAACGAATGGGTGACCTGCAGATTCTCGTATTTCACGAAAACCTCGGCGCCGGTCAGCGCCGAAAGCGGCGGCGCCGGCAACACCGGCGTGCGCAGAACCTCGCCGGCAATCGCGCGCCCGGCGGCCTCTATATCGGCGAACGTCACCATCACGCGGCCTCACGGCTGGCGCGCCGGCGGCGGGCTCCCCGCGGCGCGGGCGCGGCGGAATGACCCGGACCCTCCCCGGCAAGACGGCAGGGAGCAGTTTGAGCCTGTCCCTCGTCCGCACCCGACGTCATCGGCAAATGCCGGCCACGCCGTTCGCATCGGCAACCTTTTTCCCCATTCCCGGCCGCGTTACAATGCGCCATCGGCGATGCAGGGTTGGTCATGTATTCCGGACCAAGTTCTGAATCAAATTCCGGACCGAACCGGGCCGGCTTCCCGGTCGATGTCAAGCCGCACGCCTTCGATCCGACCGCGAATCCCGAGCTGTTCGAGGGCGTGCTGGCGCGGCGCGTGGCCGCCTTCATCATCGACGTGATCATCATTGCAGTGCCGCTCCTCGCGGCGGCGATCTTCATCTTCGTTTTCGGCCTCGTCACCTTCGGCCTGGGCTGGGTGCTGTTCTGGCTGCTGTCGCCGGCTTCGGTGGTCTGGGCGCTCTTCTATTACGGCATCACGCTCGGCGGCGCGGCTTCGGCCACGCTCGGCATGCGCGCCATGGAGATCGAAATGCGCACCTGGTACGGCGCACCGGCCTATTTCGTGCTCGGCGCCGTGCACGCGATCGTTTATTGGATCAGCGTCAGCGTGCTCACCCCGCTCATCCTGGTGGTCGGCTTCTTCAACGCCCGCAAGCGGCTGCTGCACGACTTTCTGGTCGGCACCGTCATCGTCAACAGCGCGCCGCGAGCCGATTCGCTGCGCGCGCGGGCGGCCGCTTATGGCGGATTCGGCCTTTGACGCGCCGACGTTCTCGGGCAATCTAGGCGGCGGCCGGGACCGATCCGGCCGGGACGCCACGCCACCGCCCACCCATGACCCAGCACTCGCGCAATACGCCGCAATTCTACCTGACCGCGCCCTCGCCCTGCCCTTACCTCGCCGGCAAGGAGGAACGAAAGGTTTTTACCCATCTGGTCGGCGAGCGCGCGGGCGAACTCAACGACATCCTGACCCAGGGCGGATTCCGCCGCAGCCAGTCCATCGCCTACCGGCCGGCCTGCGAAGGTTGCCGCTCTTGCGTCTCGGTGCGCGTGATCGCGAAGGAATTCCGCCCCACGCGCAACATGCGCCGCATCGTCAAGCGCAACGCCGACGTCGTCAGCGAGATGAAAATCGCCGCGCCGACCTCCGAGCAATACGCGATCTTCCGCGCCTATCTCGATTCGCGCCACCGCGACGGCGGCATGGCGGACATGACGGTGCTCGACTACGCCATGATGGTCGAGGACAGCCACATCGAAACGCGGATCATCGAATATCGGCGGCGCGCATCCCCGGAGACAAAATCAATGAACCCGCGGCCGCAAGTGGGGGGCGGCCGCCGCGCCGGCGACCTCCTCGCCGTGGCGCTGACCGACGTGCTCGGCGACGGCTTGTCCATGGTCTACTCATTTTTCGAGCCGGACGAAGCCGCGCGCTCGCTCGGCACGCTCATGGTGCTCGACCATATCGCGCGGGCGCAGCGCATGGACCTCCCTTACGTCTATCTCGGCTATTGGGTGCGCGGCTCGCGCAAGATGGACTACAAGGGCCGCTTCCTGCCGCAGGAGCGCCTCACCCCCGACGGCTGGGCGCGGGTGAATTGAACCGGCGTTTCCGCGCCTTGCGCCCGCGGCCGCTCAGCGTTCGGCCGCGGCGCGCAGCAGGGCCAGCGACCGATAAACGGCGTGCACCATCTTGCCGTAGGGAAGAACGAGAAACAGCGCCAGAATAAGGCCGAGATGCACGGCGAGGACGAGGCCCATCGCCGCCGTCTCGCGGACGGCGAGCAGAACGAGGCCGCTCAGGGCGGCGAGGAAGAGAAGCACGATCAGAGCATAGTCGGCGCCGAGCACGCTCGGCGCCAGGGGCGCGCGATCGCCGCCGAGCTTGATCGCGAGCAATGACGCCGTCCCGGTCAGCATGAGCACGCCGCCGAGCGTGCCGAGGATCACGGGCAGGCTGAGGAGCGGATAGGGTGCCGGCCGGCCGAAGGCGTCGGCATAGACCGCCGCGGCCGACGTCGAGGCGACGCAGAGCAGGAAACCATAGACCAGCGCATGGTGCGCGTATCTGCGCCCGCGGGAGAACGCGCCGTCACGGTCGTTGCAGCCGCCGCCTCCGCCGCCGAGATGGCGCAGCGTCGCCACATCGGTGAGCGCACGGCCGAGCGCGGCGAAGCCGACCGGCCCGCCGATCGCTCCGCCGCCGCGCCAGAAGCGCGCGCCGCTCACGGCGAGCGACAGGAGCGAAAAGCCGAGCGTGACCGCGGCGACGGCGCTCATCACTCCCCAGGGAATGACGGCATAGAAGGCGTTCGCTCCGCGATGGGGCGCGAGCACAATAGCGGGCGAACGCCAGAGCGCGACCGTGAGCGGAAGCGCCGCGATCAAGAGCGCGGTCAGCAGGGAAACGATGAGACCGTTGCGCGCGAACAGCCGGGCGAAGAGGCGCGGAAAAGCGTACTCGGCATAAGTCTCCCGCCGCAGCTCGGCGAAAGCCTTCGGCACGTTGACGGCGAATTCGTGCGGCGGCGCGTATTGACAGGCGTAATAGCAGGCCTTGCAGTCGTGGCAGAGATTGGCGAGATAGTGCAGATCGCCCGCGGCGAAGGCGCGCTTGAGCTCCATCGCCGGAAAGACCGCGCAGAAGCCCTCGCAATAGCGACAGGCATTGCAGATCTCCATCTCGCGGCGGGCTTCGGCGAGCGTTTCAGTTGCGGGCATGCTGGGCGGCCTCACGTCCGGCGATGCGGCCAAACACCGTGCCGATCGTCATCCCGAATCCGGCGAGATACCCGCGCCCGAGTATGTTGCCGGCCATGATTTCGCCGGCCGCCCAGAGATTGGCGCTGGCCTTGCCGTCGGCCATGATCACCTTGGCGTCCGTGCCCACCTTCACGCCGAGATAGGTGAAAGTGATGCCGGGCCGCAGCGGATAGCCGATGAAGGGCGGCTCGTCGATGCGTTGCGCCCAATGGGTCTTGGGCGGGGTCAGGCCTTCGGTACGACAATCGTCGAGCTTGCCGGCGTCGAAACGGCCCGGGCGGACGGCCGCGTTGTAACGGCGCACCGTGGCCTCGAGCGCAACCGGGTCGAGGTCGAGCTTGCGCGCGAGCGCGGCGATCGTGGCGGCGCGGATCGCCGGGAACACCGAGGGCATGAACAGCGGCTCGACCTTGGCGTCGAAGATCGAATAGGCGATCTGCCCCGGACGCTGCGCCACGAGCCGGCCCCAGATGGCGTAGCGCTTGGGCCAGATGTCCTCGCCTTCGTCGTAGAAACGCGCAGCGTCGCGATCGACCACGATGCCGAACGGTATGCAATCGAGGCGCGTGACGATGCCGCCGTCGAATTTCGGCGCCCGCGCATCGATCGCGACCGCGTGGCATTGCGTCGGATCGCCGACTTGGGCGACGCCCTGGTCGATGAGGTCGGCGAGCACGCGGCCCTTGGCATAGGGGGTGCCGCGGATGAGAAAATTCTCCGCCGCCTCGCCCCAATAGCGCTTGAGCCAGTCGATGTTCGCCTGGAAGCCGCCAGACGCGGCGACGAACGCCTTGCCGCGAACCGTCTCCGGCAGCCCGCGGCCGACGATCCGCGCCTCGGTTACATGCCCCCCTTCGAGGCGCAACGAACGCACCTCGGTATCGTAGCGGATATCGACCCCGAGCCGCTCCGCGGTCGCATAATAGGCGTTGAGCAGCGCCTTGCCGCCGCCGAGGAAGAAGGCGTTGGTGCGCGCGAGGTTGAGCGTGCCCTTGAGCGCGGGCTGCAGGCGCGCGCCGCACGCCTGCATGAACGGCATGATGCGCGCCGATTCGCGGATCGTCATCCGCGCCAACGCCTCGTCGGTCTCGCCGCCGGTGACGCGGCGCAGATCGTCCCAATACTCGTCCTCGACGTAGGACTCCGTCAGCGTTGCGGTCGGCGCCGCGTGCATGAGGCGCAGATTGCGCGTGTGGCGGCTGTTGCCGCCGCGCATCGCTTGCGGCGCGTGCTCGAGCAGCAGCACCGACACGCCGGCCTCGCGCGCCGTGATCGCCGCGCACAAAGCGGCGTTGCCGCCGCCGACGACAATCACGTCATAGAGTGTCGGGACATCGGCACTGCCCTGCGGCGACCTCATCGTTCATCAATCCACGCCGCGAATGCAGCGGCAACTTGCCGGACGTCCCGCCAAAGCGGGGGGCGTCGGTGCGATGCTCAATGACCGTCGAACATGTTGGTCTTGGGAAAACCCTTGGGCGCGAGGCGGCCGGCATCGGCGCGGTTGCCGCGCCAGTCGGCGAGTTCTTTGAGCGACAGCGTGAAGACGCGGCCGGCCGAATCAATCCAGCTCAAACCCTTTTCCGCCGCAAAGGTCTTGATATCGGAGAGCCCGCCGTCCTTGTGGCGCTGCAGGCGCACGCCGCGGCCGCGCGCCATCTCCGGCACCTGATCGAGCGGGAAGACCAGCATCTTGCGATTGTCGCCGATCGCCGCTGCAAGTTCGCCCTCGACCGGCGCGACCGCGCGCGCCGCATCGGGCGGCGTCACGTTGAGGACCTGCTTGCCCTTGCGCGTGGTGGCGAGGCACTCGTCCTCGGGCACGATGAATCCCCTGCCTTGCCGGCTCGCCACCACGAGCTTGCGCGCGCCCTGATGGCAAAACACCGCGACCACGTCGGCCTCCTGCTCGAGGTCGATGAACAGCCGGATCGGCTCGCCGTGCCCGCGCCCGCCCGGCAGCTTGGCCGCCTCGATGGTGTAGCAGCGCCCGTTGGTGGCGAAGACGAGGAGCTTGGACGTCGTCTCGGCGAAGAACGCGAGCTTGAGGCCGTCGTCGGTCTTGAAGGCGAGACCGGAGAGGTCGGCGACCTGACCGCGCAAGGCGCGGATCCAGCCCTTCTCGGAGACCACGACCGTGATCGGCTCGCGCTCGAGCAAAGCCGCCTCGATCGCGGCCTCGTCGTGCGCCGGCGCCGGCGCAAAGCCGGTGCGGCGCTTGCCGAGCGGCGTTTTCGGACCGAATTTGTCGCGCACCTCGCGGATCTGGCCGGCAATGGTCTTCCATTGCGCCGGCTCCGAGCGCAACAAATCCTCGACCTTGCGCTTTTCCGCGCGCAGCGCCTTGTCCTCGGTGCGGATTTCGATCTCTTCGAGCCGGCGCAAATTGCGCAGCCGCATGTTGAGGATGGCGTCGGCCTGAATCTCAGACAACCGGAAGCTCCGCATCAGCACCGGCTTCGGCTCATCCTCCTTGGGGATGATCTTAATGACCTTGTCGAGGTTCAGATAGGCGACGAGATAGCCGCCCAGCACTTCCAGCCGATGCTCGATCTCGCGCAGCCGATGGCGGGAACGGCGCAGCAAAACGTCGCGCCGGTGAGCGAGCCATTCGCCCAGCGCTTCGGCGAGCCCGACGACCTTGGGAATGCGGCCGCGGACGAGGACGTTCATGTTGAGCGGAACCCGGCTTTCCAGTTCGGTGAACTTGAACAAGCTCTCCATCATCAGCGCGGGATCGACGCTGCGCGAGCGCGGCTCGAACACGAGGCGCACGTCTTCCGCGGACTCGTCGCGCATGTCGGCGACGAGCGGTAGCTTCTTCTCGTTAATCAGCCCGGC
>JASHPW010000051.1 GCA_030037895.1 Xanthobacteraceae bacterium
GCTTCCTGTCCGGCCTCCTTGAGCAGCCGGATGAGCTCGCGGTGCATGGTCTCGTTGCCGGCCGCGACGTGGCCCTTCGTCAACACCGCCTCGCCGCCGTCGAGATCGCTGACGAATCCGCCGGCCTCGCGCACCAAGAGGATGCCGGCGGCGAGGTCCCACGGCGAAAGGTTGCGTTCCCAATAGGCGTCGAAGCGGCCGGCGGCGACCCAGGCCAGGTCGAGCGTCGCGGCGCCGAAGCGGCGCAGGCCGGCGAAGCGGCGTTGCGCGGCAGCGATCTCCTTGCGCGCCAGGGCGAGGTCGCCGCGCCCGAAATGCGGCAGACCGCAGGCGACGATGGAGTCGGCGGGCGCGAGCCGCGCGGCGACGCGGATGCGCCGATCGTTGAGAAAAGCGCCCTTGCCGCGCTCGGCGATGAACAGTTCGTCGTTGGCGGGATTGTAGGTGAGCCCGGCGACAATAGCGCCGTTGCGCTCGAGCGCGATCGAGACCGCAAAGTGCGGGATGCCGTGGAGGAAATTGGTCGTGCCGTCGAGCGGATCGACGATCCAGCGGTGCGTGTTGTCGGCGCCAGCGCGGGCGCCGCCTTCCTCGCCGAGGAAGCCGTAATCCGGCCGCGCCTTGGCGAGCTCCCCGCGCACGATCTCCTCGGCGCGCCGGTCGGCGGCGGTCACGAAGTCGCCCGGTCCCTTCTTGGAGACCTGCAGGTTTTCGATCTCGCCGAGATCGCGCTTGAGGTTGCGGCCGGCGCGATAGGCGGCCTTGATCATGACATTGAGCACGGCGGAGTGCGGCATGGCTTGCCGTAAGTGGGAAGCGGCGGGCCCGTCAAGCCCGCGGCATGTCATCCTCCCCGACGAAGTGTGGGGGAGGGGAAAGGATACCCTCCTCGCGCTCAGCCCATTCCACGGAATTACTGCGGCGCCAGCGCACGGCGAGCGATGAGCGCCGCCACGACGAGAACGGCGGCAAAGCCGACCGGGAATTTCAAGAACAAAAAGATCGCGACCAACAGGCAGGCCATGCCGATGCCGGCCAATTCATGCGTCATGAATCCGCACGCGCGGCCGTGGCGAATGAGGAACGCAAGCGGCACCGCCAGAACCGCGAGATCGTAGGTGAAGAGATAGGGCGTCGCCAGCATCGCTCCAGTGCCGAGCGCGGCGGCTTTGATCTCGTCCGCGGCGCGACTGCGCCAGAGCATGGCGATGGCGCCGGCCGCGGTCAGCGCCATTGCGGCTTGCACGGTCCAGGCCAGCGTCTCGCTGCCGCCGAGCGTGCGGATAAGCCCGAATGCGGTCTGCAGCTTGCTGAAGTCCGCCCCGCCGTTGGCGAGGAAGTCATGCGAGGCGTGGCCGATATTGGCGATGAAGGCGTACCAGCTCTCGCCGCCGAACGCGGCCAACGACGCAGCCGCCATCGCCGCCGCAACGACGCCCGCGGTGAGGAAAACGCGCCAGTGTCCGCCGGCCGCGAGCGCGATCGGAAACAACAGACCGAGATGCGGCTTGTAGGTGAGCAGCCCGAGCAATATGCCGGCCAACAACGGCCGCCGTTTGATGAAAAAGAGCGCGCCGCCGACCAGGCCGGCGCTGAAGAATCCGTTCTGGCCGACAAAGAAGTTCGCCAGCACGGCGGGGAACGCGGCGGCGAGCAGATAGCCGACGCGATCGCCGATGATCGCGCGGATGGCGGCCACATAAACCGGGAAGGTGCCGAAAACCCAGACGACGTAGGCGATCGTGTAGGGCATCAGCGACAATGCCGCGGCGACGAATAAAAACGGCGGCGGATAGTTCCAGCTGAAATAGCCGTCGAACGGATGGCCGAGCGCGCTCTCCTCGGCCGCCTTGTGAATTGTCCAATCATAGGCGGCCGCGGCGTGGTCGGCGAGCGTCAAGCGTCCGGCGGCCCAGACATTGACGAAGTCCGACGCGACGCCGGTGCCGTCCGGCGCCACCAGCCAGGTGCCGTTGACATAGGAGGCGGCGAGAAAAACGACATGCGAGACAATGAGAGCGAAGCAGACGGATTCCACCAGCCGCGGCAGCGACGCTCCGGCGGCGGCGCCGCGCTCAGGGGTCGTCTCCAAGAGGGCCATAAGCGGGCGCGCCTCGCGTGCGGTCGCAGCGAAGCTAGGCCCGGCGGCCTTGAGGAACCCTTAAGTGCGAGGAAAGCGCAGCGAAAGGGCTGGGTCGGTGCCCTATCGCTTGATCAGCCTCAGGATGAACAAGAGGATCACCGCGCCGATAAAGGCGTTGATGATGGCGCCGATAATGCCGCCGCCGATCACGATCCCGATTTGCGGCAACAGCCATCCGGCAATGACGGCGCCGATAATGCCGACGATGATGTCACCGATGAGTCCGAAGCCGCCGCCCTTGACGACCATGCCGGCGAGCCAGCCGGCAATCGCGCCGATAATGAGCCATACAATGAGACTCTCCACGCCCATGATTTCCCCCCAATGTCCCGCCCCAGCCAAGGGCTGGGCCTTTGCGCGCATGAAACGCCGCACCCCCCATTCAGCATAAGGCTTCGGATGCGGCCTGTCAGGGCCGACGGGTCAGTCACGATGACTTTTACACGTCAGCTATTTGTTGCACTGCAGCATCAAGTGCGGCAGATTATCGATGGCTGCGGCGCTGCGATCTGCCGTGGTCGTTGACGCCGGTCGAGCTGAAAGTTTCGGAACCCGTCATGGCCGTCGCGCAGAAAAAAGCATCAGTGGAAGCGCTCAAGGACCTTTACGACATCGGCGAGGTGCCGCCGCTCGGTCACGTGCCGGCGAACATGCATGCTTGGGCGATCCGCAAGGAGCGTCACGGCCCGCCGGAAAAATCGTTCCAGATCGAGGTGGTGCCGACTTGGCCCATCGCCGAGGACGAGGCGCTGGTCTACGTCATGGCCGGCGGCGTCAACTACAACGGCGTGTGGGCCGGGCTCGGCCTGCCGGTCTCGCCGCTCGACGTGCACAAGAACCCGTTCCATGTCGCCGGCTCCGATGCGTCCGGCATCGTCTGGGCCATCGGCTCGAAGGTCAGGCGCTGGAAGGTCGGCGACGAAGTCATCGTTCATTGCAACCAGGACGACGGCGACGACGAGGACTGCAATGGCGGCGATCCGCTGCTGTCGCCGTCGCAGCGCATCTGGGGCTACGAGACTCCGGACGGTTCATTCGCGCAATTCTGCCGCGTGCAATCGCGCCAGCTCATGCAAAAGCCTGCGCACCTCACCTGGGAAGAATCGGCCTGCTACACGCTCACGCTGGCGACCGCCTATCGCATGTTGTTCGGCCATCCGCCGCACACGCTCAAGCCCGGCGACAACGTCCTGGTCTGGGGCGCCTCGGGCGGCCTCGGTGTATTCGGCGTGCAGCTCGTCGCCGCTTCGGGCGGGAACGCCATCGGCGTCGTGTCCAACGCATCGAAATCGCAATACGTGTTCAATCTCGGCGCCAAGGGGGTCATCAACCGCAGCGAATTCACGTGCTGGGGCGCCATGCCCAAGGTCGGCACGCCCGAATACGATTCCTGGATGAAGGAGGCGCGCCGCTTCGGCAAGGCGATCTGGGAGATTACCGGCAAGCGCGACGTCGACATCGTGTTCGAGCATCCGGGCGAGGCGACCTTCCCGGTCTCCTGCCTCGTGGTCAAGCGCGGCGGCATGGTGGTGTTCTGCGCCGGCACCTCGGGCTTCAATCTCACCTTCGACGCCCGCTACGTGTGGATGCGGCAGAAGCGGATACAGGGCTCGCACTTCGCGCATCTCAAGCAGGCGAGCGCCGCCAACCGGTTCGTGATCGATCGCCGCATCGATCCGTGCATGAGCGACGTGTTTCCGTGGGAGAAGATCCCTTACGCCCACGAATTGATGCGGACGAACCGCCACAAGCCCGGCAACATGGCGGTGCTGGTCAATGCGCCGACCACCGGCTTGCGCAGCTTCGACGACGTGATCGAGGCGGCGCAATGAGGCCGGTATTGGGGAAGCGGCGACAACGTTGAGGCGCGCCCGCTCCTTCCACCATTGCTATGCATGGCCCCCGTTCCCGGTCGCGCGGGGAAGGATGTAGGACGCGCTTGTTTCTCCTTCGCGCACGCGGGCGATCGCGGCGTTGAGTTCGCCGCCATAGATGAAGATCCAGGCGGTGAAATAAAGAAATACCAGCGCGATCATCGCCGAGGCGAGGCCGGCGTAATAGGTGACGTAGTTGCCGGCAAAATCCGCCAGATAACGGCCGAAGGCGAAGCCGCAGGCGAGCCAAAGGGCAAGCGTCGCCACGATGCCGGGCCAGATGCGGGCGAGCCGCCGCCGTCCGGCCGGCAGCCACATATGCAGGATCATCAAGGCCACCGCCAGGACGATGCCGGCGAGGAGAAAACGCGCGACGTTGTAATGCGCCTCGAGCGGCTCGATCCAGGATACGTAGCGCAGCGCCTCCTCGAACATGAACGGACCGAGCACGACCAGAAAGGAAAGCGCCAGCAGGGCTACGGCGGCGATGAGCACGTAGCCGATCGATTCGAGCCGCAGCAGCCACCAGCTTCGCCGCTCGTTCAGCCCATAAGCGCGATTGAGGCCGATGCGCAGGCTTTCGATGCCGCTCGAGGAGAAATAGACCGCGAGCACGAAGCCGGCGGTGAGCACGTCGCCGCGCGCGGTGGTGAGCACGCGGTGAATCTCGCCGGTGATCGGGTCGGCGACCTGCCGCGGCCAGGCGGCGACGATCAGGCGGGCGACTTCGTCGGCGAGACCGGCGGAGCCGATGAAACCGGCGAGCGCCCCCACGACGATGAGAAAGGGAAACATCGCCATCAACACCGACAGCGCGATGTGGCTGGCGATCGCCCAGCCGTCGTCGGCGTTGAAGCGATAGAACGCGTCCAGGGCGACGCGATAGCACAGGCGGATCGTGTCCAACGCGGAGCTCTCCACGACGACACCGGCCATGCAGATACGTCAATGCGTGGCGCGGGCGAAGTCCATCTCCAGTGCGACCCCTCGCTTCCGAAGAGGGGGGCCTGCTGCCTCAACGCTTATGCACGCAAAATCAAACGGAAAAATTGATGCGCAGACCGCGCGACGGGATGGGCGCACCTCCGACTTGGGCGACGGCGACGCGGCGCCCGGATTAAGTGCAGCCGAAATCCGGGAACGCAACACGGCCGCAGACGCCCTACCGGGTCTCCTGCGCGATGCGGACTATAATTTAAGCTACGCGGCCTGCACGTCGGCGAGGAAGCGGCGCACCTCGGTCTGCAGGTTTTGGGCTTCGATCGAAAGCGCATCGGCGAGCGCCTTGACGTCGGCCGCCGTCGCGCGTGCGACGGTGCTGGTGCCGGCGACGCGGCTGATGGCCTCGGCGCCGTTTCGCGCCTCGCACGAGGCGCGGTTGACTCCCTCGGCGATCGAGGTCACGGCGTTGGTCTGCTCCTCGACGGTGGCGGCAACGGCCGAGGCGATCGTCGACATGTCGTGGATGATCGAGGAGACTTGCTCGATCGCCTGCGCCGCATCCGCCGTCGCCGACTGCATCGAACCGATCTGCGCCGCGATGTCCTCGGTCGCCCGCGCCGTTTGCGCCGCGAGCGATTTGACTTCGGAAGCGACGACGGCGAAGCCGCGGCCGGCCTCGCCGGCGCGCGCCGCCTCGATCGTGGCATTGAGCGCCAAAAGATTGGTCTGGCCGGCGATCGCCTGGATGAGCCCGATCACCTCGCCGATGCGGTTCGCGGCATTGCCGAGTTCGGACATCGTCGTAACGGTGCGCTGCGATTCGGCGACGGCGCGGCTGGCGACGTCGGTCGATTTCGTCGTCTGCGCGGCGATCTCGCCGATCGATGCGGCCAGTTCCTCGATCGAGGAGGCCACGGTGGTCACGTTGACCGAGGCGGCGCCGACCCTGTCCTCGGCGTCGCGCGCCTCGGAGGAGACCGCGTCGGCGGCGTCATTGAGGCCGCTTGAAGCGCTCTCCAGCCGTCCGGCGGACTCGCGCAGCCGGGCCAAGGCCTGCTCCACCGAGGTGCGGAATTGCCGGATCAGGGAGGCGACCGCCTCGACGCGTTGCTCGCGCGCCGCATTCGCCTCGGTTTCGACCGCGGCAAGCCGCCCGCGCTCGATCATGGTGTCGCGGAAGACGATCACCGCGCGTGCCATGGCGCCGATCTCATCGTGCGCGTGGGTCTCGGGAATGGGCGCCGAAGTGTCGCCGGCGGCGAGTTGCGTCATCGCCTCCGCAAGTCCCTCCAGTGGGCGCGTGATGCTGCGGCCGATGCGCCAGCTCAAGCCGAGGCCGATCAGCACCGCCGCGCAGCCGATCAACAGAATGAAGTTTCGAATCTGCGTCCGCGCGACCGCCAGCGCGGTTGCCGCGGTGCGGGCGCTGAACTGCGCCGTCTCGACGATGCGATCGGCCTCGGGCAGCAAGCGCTGGGTGTCGCGGCCGATCTGCTGCAGAAGCGGCTCGATGTTGTCGGTGGCGGCGACCCATTGCGCGAAGACGCGGTTGTAGGCCTGGACCTGATCGTTCAACCGCCGCTTCATCGAGGGCGCGCCGGCGACCGACTCGAACAGGCTGTTGAAGTGCTTGATTTCGTCGACGAAGTGCCGCTGCGCGGCCGGCGCACGCGTCAGGCGGTACTCGATCTCGTAGCGCCGCATGGTCAAGAGCGACGTCAGGAGCTTGCTCGTGTCGACGTCGGCGACCCAGGACAAATCCTCGTGGATGATCGTTTCGACCGCATTGCTTGCGGCGATAAGCTGCGCCGTGATGCCCTCGGTTTCATTGAAGCCCAGCGATTTCTGCTCGCGCACCAGAGTGCCGAAACTCGTCTTGAGGTTCTCCACCGTGGCGCGCAGCGGGGCGATCATGTCCTGCTGCGAAACGGTGAGCGCGGCCGCGATGCGGTCGAGACATTGCAGCGCCTGCGCCTCCCCCTCGGCAAAACTTCTGACCTGGTCTTCGGAAGGGTGCGCGACGAATTGGGTGGTGGCAACGCGCATCAGCAAGAGCCCGGCCTTGAGATCGCGGCTCGCGTCGGCGACTTCGGTATTGCGGCGGACGCTGTCGAAGGCGTTGCCGAACTCATCATCGCCGCTCATGTAGGCGATGCCGATGCCGAGAAATCCGATCACCGGAATGGCGGCGAGCGCAATGATGCGGGCGCGAACGGATAATCTGGAGAAAATATGCATTAGCAACCGAAGCGCTGGAGTTTTGCTCGCCGCGACGCCGGCCGCGGTCCGCCATGCCAGCAAAACCTAAATTGGTTAAGATTTGGCAAGAATCGGACGCCCGGATTGGCTTTTGTGCACTGCACGCGTAAGGTCGCCAGGCAGTCCGGGGTCGTCCGACCGAGGCCTTGAGCCGCTCATGCCGCTTGCCGCATCCGCCGTAGCCGCCGGCGAAGACCTGATAAACGTGCTTCGTCAAGCGGTTGGAGCCGTCGAAGCGCTGTTTGCGGATGCCCGCCGCGCGGTCGCGGACCGGGTTATGGTCGCGGGTCGCCCGGCGTCGCGCCTGTTCGACCGCGAGCAACGCGCTACGCACGGGCTTGCCTGGTTTGCGACCTATGTCGAGGCGCTGCGGCAGCTCGCGGATTATGCGCAGCGCCTCGCGGCGGCCGGCAATTTCGGCGAAATCGAGGAACTCCTCGTGCGCATCGGCGCCGGCGAATACCTGGCGCAGATCGTGGGCGGCCTTCCCATGAGCCAGGGCGAGATCGCGCGTCTTGCCGAGCTTGGCCTCAACTCCGCGGCGGTGACGGCGCGCGTGGCGCCGGCGGTCGAGCATCTGATCGCCTCGGGCAATACCGCGCAGAATCGGGCGCGGCTCGTCGCGCTGATGCGAGAGCGGCAGGAGGCGACCGTCGGCGCCTGCGGCCTTGACGAAACGCTCGACGTGATCCGCGAGGAGATGCGCAAGTTCGCCGACGACAAGGTCGTGCCGCATGCGCAGCAATGGCATCTGCGCAACAGCTACATCCCACTCGACGTCATTGCGCAAATGTCCAAGCTCGGCGTGTTCGGCCTCACCATCCCCGAGGACTACGGCGGCATGGGTCTCGGCAAGGAATCGATGTGCGTGGTCTCCGAGGAACTCGCGCGCGGCTATATCGGAGTCGGCAGCCTCGGCACCCGTTCCGAGATCGCGGCCGAGCTTATTCTCGGCAGCGGCACCGAGGAGCAGAAGCGCAAATGGCTGCCGAAAATCGCCTCGGGCGAGGTGCTGCCGACGGCGGTGTTCACCGAGCCGAATACCGGTTCCGACCTCGCTTCGCTCAAGACCCGCGCGGTGCGCCAGGGCGACGCCTACAAGGTCTACGGCAACAAGACCTGGATCACGCATCCGGTGCGCGCCGATCTGATGACGCTCTTGGTGCGCACCAATCCGGCCGAGCAGGGCTATCGCGGCCTCTCCATGCTGCTCGCGGAAAAGCCGCGCGGCAGCGATGAGCAGCCTTTCCCGGCCGCGGGCATGTCCGGCACCGAGATCGAGGTGCTCGGCTATCGCGGCATGAAGGAATACGAGATCGCCTTCGACGGCTTCGCGGTGAAGGCCGAGAATCTGCTGGGCGGGGTCGAAGGGCTCGGCTTCAAGCAGCTCATGGCGACCTTTGAATCCGCACGCATCCAGACCGCGGCGCGCGCCGTCGGCGTGGCGCAGGCGGCGCTCGAGCAGGCGCTCGGCTACGCGTTGACGCGCGTGCAGTTCGGCGAGCCGATCGCCAATTTTCCGCGCGTCGCCGACAAGCTCGCCATGATGGCGGCCGAGATCATGATCGCGCGGCAGCTCACCTACCACGCGGCGCGGCAGAAGGATTCCGGGCGCCGCTGCGACCTCGAAGCCGGCATGGCCAAGCTTCTCGCCGCGCGCGCCGCCTGGGCGGCGGCCGACAATGCCGTGCAGATCCACGGCGGCAACGGTTTTGCGCTCGAATTTCCCGTCTCGCGCATTCTGTGCGACGCCCGCATCCTCAATATTTTCGAGGGCGCCGCCGAAATTCAGGCGCAAGTGATCGCGCGGCGTTTGCTCGACGGGTCGAACTGAACTCGTCCGTGGTGCCGGATTTCGCCGCGATTCGCCGTCGCGCACGGCGACACGCGGAAGGCGGCCTATGGGCGCACGCGCCGTTTCCCGATTTCGCCGCCGCTCGATCCGGGCTACAAGTGCCGCCCATGTCCGGGTTCCTGTCTCACGGCCTTGTGCCGATCGCGGTCGGCGCGGTCGTGGTGGTGCTGCTGCTGGGCCTTTGGAACATGATGCGCGGCGGCTCACCCAACACCTCGCAGAAGTTGATGCGGTTGCGCGTGCTGCTGCAATTCGTGGCCATCGTCATCATCATGTTCACGATCTGGGCCTTGGGCCGCTGAAACGTGCAAAGGCGGCCACCAAAGGTTAATGAAAATGTGGCCACCAAAAGTTAATGCGGCGAGCGGCGTCTCCGGGCATTGTCATGCCGTCGGAAGGTCGTCTAGTTTCCCGAAAGGCTGAGGGCCGACGGCGTGAGCGTTCGCGGACTGGGATCAAAAAACGTCTTCATCGCCGTGTTGGCCTTGTCCATTGGGTGCGGGGCCTTGGTTCGATCGGCGAAGAGCGATGGACTGCCGCCGCCGACGTCGCCGGCGCCCCCCGCGCCCGCGGGCGTCACACCGCTCTACCCGTTCGATGCGCAACCTCTCTCCTATGATCCTCGAGATCAGTTTGAACTGCGCTTTGGCGGGTATTTTCACGGCGCCGGCAGCACCGAGCGCGATACCTATGACATCACCGCATCCGTCGTTACGCCGCGGCCGAATTTCGGGCTGAACGAATATTGGAACAACTTTATTCCCCGCTTCCAGATCGGCGGCAATGTCAACCTCGAGGGCCGCACCAGCATTGCCTATGCCGATTTCGTTTATACGCTGACGATCACGAAGTGGCTGCTGTTCGAGCCATATATCGGCGGGGCCATCCACAATGGCAGCCTGGTCCCGACGCCGACATTGAACGGCCTCGGTTGCCCTCTTCTCTTTCACGTCGGCGTCTCGTTCGGCGTCCCCATCACCGAGCATT
Source organism: Xanthobacteraceae bacterium (assembly GCA_030037895.1). Taxonomy (GTDB): domain Bacteria; phylum Pseudomonadota; class Alphaproteobacteria; order Rhizobiales; family Xanthobacteraceae; genus BOG-931. The sequence continues at coordinate 10,061 of JASHPW010000051.1, forward strand.
GGCGGATATGGGGCACCTTTGAGCACCTTTCGAACGGCAACGAGTTTGGCGTGGATTGCGGAACCAATACCCCGGGCGAAGGACGCAATCAGGGCCTGAATAATTATGGCATCCGCATCGGCTATGGATTTTAAGGCTGATTGGGCGGGCTGGCCTTGGTTTAAAGTGGGTTGGTGGCGCGTCGTGGTCTGCAGGCGTGCGCGCGCGAGGTCCATATGGTGGTCTTGAACCGTATCTATACCCGCACCGGCGACGACGGCACCACCGCGCTCGGCACCGGCGAGCGGCGCAAGAAATACGATCTGCGCATCGCCGCCTACGGCACGCTCGATGAAGCCAATGCCGCGATCGGCATCGCGCGGCTCTATGCCGGCGATGACGCCACGCTCGACGCCGCGCTCGGCCGCATCCAGAACGATCTCTTCGACCTCGGCGCCGACCTGTGCACGCCGGGAAAGGGCAAGGGTCCGGGCGGCGCGCGGCTCACGGTTACCGCGGCGCAGGTGACCTGGCTCGAAAGCGAGATCGACCGGCTCAATGCCGCGCTGGCGCCGCTGCGCTCGTTCGTCCTTCCGGGCGGGAGCGCGGCTTCGGCTTATCTGCATCTTGCCCGCACAATATGCCGGCGCGCCGAGCGTCTGATCGCCGAGCTCAAGGACAAAGCGGGCGAGAGCGTCACGCCCGAAGTGCTGAAATACGTCAACCGCCTGTCCGATTTCCTGTTCGTCGCCGCCCGCCATGCCAACGACAAGGGTGCGCGCGACCTGCTCTGGCGGCCAGGCCAGAACCGTTGAGAAGGCCAAGTCGCGGGGGAGGGGAGTTCATGGCGCGGCTCGACGGCAAGGTCGCGATCGTCACCGGCGCGGCAAGCGGCATCGGCCGCGCCAGCGCCGTCTTATTCGCGCGCGAAGGCGCGCGCGTCATCGCCGTCGATCAGAATGCGGAAGGGCTGGGCGGCACCGCGAACGCCATCTCGCAACATGGCGGGCGCGTGCAGATTTTCTCCGCGGATGTAAGTCAGGAGGACAACGTCAAAGCTTTCGTCAACCAGGCGCTGACGACCTTCGGCGCGCTCGACGTCGTTTTTGCCAATGCCGGCATCATCGGCGGCCATGATCCGCTTCTCGAGCAGAGCGTGGATCTTTGGCTCCAGGTCCTGCAGGTCAATCTGATCGGCCCGTTCCTCGCCATCAAACATGCCGCCAAGCACATGATCGAAAAAGGCCGCGGCTCGATCATTCTCACCGCGTCGGTCGCGGGCTTGCGCGCGAACGCGGGCGAGGCACCCTATAGTTCGAGCAAAGCCGGCGTCATCAGCCTGGCGCAGACGGCGGCGAGCGCGCTTCTCGGCACCGGCGTGCGCGTCAATGCGATCTGTCCGGGCTTGATCGAGACCGGCATGACCCGCCGGCTGTTCGCGGCCGCGCGCGACCGCGGCACGGCCGGCAAGATCGGCCAGCTCAATCCGCTGCAGCGCGCCGGCGCGCCGGAGGAAATAGCGGCCATGGCGCTGTTCCTGGCGAGCGACGAATCCTCCTACGTCAACGGTCAGGCCTTCGCGGTCGATGGCGGCCTTTCCAGCACCCTGCCGTTCACCCGTCCGATCCGTTGACCGCGAGCGCGACGGCCGGTACTTTCCCGCACCGCAGCATCGCCGGACTTTCCGGAGAGCGACCGGGAGCGGCCAAAAAGCCATGAAAATCCTCGTGCCGGTGAAGCGGGCGGTCGACAAGGACGTGAAAATCCGGGTCAAGGCAGACGGCTCCGGCGTCGATCTGGCCAACGTCAAGATGTCGATGAATCCGTTCGACGAAATCGCCGTCGAGGAGGCGATCCGGCTCAAGGAAGCGGGCCAGGCGAGCGAGATCGTCGCGGTCTCGATCGGGACGGCGCAGGCGGCCGAAACGATCCGCACCGCGCTGGCGATGGGCGCCGACCGCGGTATCCTGGTCAAGGCCGACGGCGTCATCGAGCCGCTCGCGGTGGCGAAAATCCTCAAAGCCGTCGCCGCCGCGGAGGGGCCGCGCCTCGTCATCATGGGCAAGCAGGCGATCGACGACGACTGCAACCAGACCGGCCAGATGCTCGCCGCGCTGCTCGGCTGGCCGCAGGGCACTTTCGCCTCCAAGGTGACGCTCGACGGCGACGCGCTCCTGGTCACGCGCGAGGTCGACGGCGGCCTGCAGACCGTGAAGCTCAAATTGCCGGCGATCGTGACCACCGATTTGCGCTTGAACGAGCCGCGCTACGCGTCGCTGCCCAACATCATGAAGGCGAAGAAGAAGCCGATCGACGAGAAGACCGCCGGCGATTACGGGGTCGATGTCAAGCCGCGGCTGGAAGTCGTCAAAACCGCCGAGCCGCCGGTCCGCAAAGCCGGGGTGAAGGTCAAGAGCGTCGCCGAACTCGTCGGCAAGCTGAAGGAAGCGGGGGCGATCTGATGGCGACCACCTCGCATTTGATCGTCATCGCGGAAGCCGCGAAGCGACTGTCCGCAATGACGCGCGATCGGACGCCGTGATGCCGACGCTCCTCCTCGCCGAGCACGACAACAAAACGCTGAAGGACGCGACCAACAAGGCGCTGACCGCCGCCAGGGCGATTGGCGGCGACGTGCACGTCCTCGTGGCCGGCCACGGCTGCAAGGCCGTGGCGGACGCCGCGGCCAAGCTCGACGGCGTCAAAAAGGTGTTGCTGGCGGACGCCGCCGCCTACGAGCACCTGTTGGCTGAGCCGACCGCCGCGCTGATCGTCGCGCTGGCGGCGCCCTACGAAACGATCATGGCGCCGGCGACCACGACCGGCAAGAACGTCATGCCGCGCGTGGCGGCGTTGCTCGACGTGATGCAGATTTCCGACGTCACCAAAGTCGTGGCGGCGGACACCTTCGAGCGGCCGATCTATGCGGGCAACGCCATCCAGACCGTGCGCTCGCGCGATGCGAAGAAGGTCATCACCGTGCGCACCGCGGCGTTTCAGGCGACCGGCTCGGGTGGCGGGCAAGCGCCGGTCGAGCCGGTCTCCGCCGCGGCCGATCCGGGCATTTCCGGCTTCGTCGGAGAAGAACTCTCGAAATCGGAACGGCCGGAACTGACCTCGGCAAAGATCATCATTTCCGGCGGCCGGGCGATGCAAAACCGCGACAACTTCACCAAATATATAGAGCCGGTGGCCGATAAGCTCGGCGCCGCGGTCGGCGCTTCGCGCGCCGCAGTCGATGCCGGCTATGCCCCGAACGACTGGCAGGTCGGCCAGACCGGGAAAGTGGTGGCGCCCGACCTTTATATCGCGGTCGGCATTTCCGGCGCCATTCAGCATCTGGCCGGCATGAAGGATTCGAAAGTCATTGTCGCGATCAACAAGGATGAGGAAGCTCCGATCTTCCAGGTCGCCGATTACGGACTGGTGGCGGACCTCTATCAGGCCTTGCCGGAGCTTGCTCGGGAGCTCGAAAAGCACGGTCGTTGATCACAGCAAGGTGCGGAGCGCGGGAATTCGAAGAAGGTAAGCGAAGATGGTCGAAGTCAGGGAGCGGCCGAAGACGCGCGGCGAACCGAGCGAGGGCGGGACGCATTCCATCCGCAAGATCGGCGTGATCGGCGCCGGCCAGATGGGCGGCGGCATCGCCCATGTCTGCGCGCTCGCCGGCTTCCAGGTGTTGCTCAACGACATCGCCGTCGAGCGCATCTCCGAGGGGATTGCCACTATCAGCGGCAATCTGGCGCGTCAGGTCAGCCGCCAGCGTATCAGCGACGAAGAGCGGCAGGCCGCGATCAAGCGCATCAATCCGGCGCCGAGCCTCGACGCGCTTGGCGATTGCGATCTGGTGATCGAGGCGGCGACGGAAAATGAGGAGGTCAAGCGCAAGATTTTCGGCACGCTCTGTCCGACGCTCAAGGCCGGGGCGATCATCGGCACCAGCACCTCCTCAATTTCGATCACGCGGCTTGCCGCCGCGACCGACCGGCCGGAACATTTCATCGGCATTCATTTCATGAATCCGGCGCCGCTGATGGAGCTGGTCGAGGTGATCCGCGGCATCGCCACCGACGACGCCACCTTCGGGACGACCAAGCAGTTCATCGCCAAGCTCGGCAAGCAGATCGCGGTGTCCGAGGACTTTCCCGCTTTCATCGTCAACCGCATCCTGCTGCCGATGATCAACGAGGCGATCTACACGCTCTACGAAGGGGTCGGCAATGTCGAAGCGATCGACACCGCGATGCGGCTCGGCGCCCACCACCCGATGGGCCCGCTCGAGCTTGCCGATTTCATCGGGCTGGACACCTGCCTCTCGGTCATGCAGGTGCTGCACGAGGGACTGGCGGATTCAAAATACCGGCCGTGCCCGCTGCTGGTGAAATACGTCGAGGCCGGCTGGCTCGGCCGCAAGACGCGGCGCGGCTTCTACGATTATCGCGGCGACAAGCCGGTGCCGACGCGCTGAATTCCCTGCGCGGTTTCGACGCGCTTGATACCGCCGGGGAGTTCGAGGACGTCCGGGATCAGCATGGGATGCCACCCAATCGCGTTCGATCCGCCGATCTCTTCCCGCCGGGCTCCCATGCATAGATTTTCGATCGCGGTCGTTCTCCTTGTTGTCGCGCTTCCCTTCGCCGCGTCGGCGCAGAGCATCGCGGAGAAGGCGCAAATCTGCGCCGCTTGCCATGGCGATGACGGCGTACCGCCGCGACAATCCTTCCCGGTGCCCGTCATCTGGGGCCAGCAGCTCGGCTACCTCTTTTTCCAGCTTTGCGATTTCAAGTCCGGCGCGCGCAAGAACGAGCAAATGACTCCGATCGTGCAGGGGCTCGAACGTAAGGACCTGATGGCGCTGGCGCAATATTTCTCGGCGAAGCCCTGGCCCGATTTGCAGCCGCCGCGGGTCCATGTCGCGGTGCAGGCGCAGCGCGCCAACGCTTCGGTCGCCTGCGCGAGCTGTCATCAGGAGGAATTCAAGGGCGAGGGTATGCTGCCGCGTCTCGCCGGTCAGAATGACGCTTATCTGCGCAAGACCATGACCGACTTCCGCACCGGCGCCCGCGGCAACAATCCCGGCATGACCGATCTCATGCGGACGATGTCGGACAACGACATCGCGGCGCTCGCGTCCCTGCTCGGCGGGATGTAATCGATGTCCTCCTCCTCGGCATGGCGAGGGGAGAAAATAAAAATAAAATCACGGCGCCGCGCGCTGCGCGGGTGTTGCCGCCTCGTCAATCGTCGGCGCGGGCGGCGCGCACCAGCTTCACCCCGGCGGCGCTCGCCCATTCGGCCGGTCCCGCCATTTCGCCGATTTCGCAGCCGGCGCGGTCGACGATGAGCGTCGTCGGCATGCCGAAGGCCTTGCCGGCCGTTTTCAGGTCCTCGAACACCTTGGCGCTCGGATCGGAATAATAGGCGAGGTGGGTCACGCCGACCTCCTTGAGGAAGGCGAGCGGCTTTTGCGGATCGCGGGTGTCGATATTGACGGCGACGACCTCGAAATTCGCCCCGCCGAGCTTGCTTTCGAGCGCGTCGAGCGCCGGCATCTCCTTGCGGCAGGGCACGCACCATGTGGCCCAGAGGTTGAGGAGGACGGTGCGGCCGCGCCAATCCGCAAGCGTGCGGTCGCGGCCGGCGGCGTCCTTGAAGGCGAGGTCGGGCACGCGGAACGCCGTGCGCGCCACGGTCAATGCCGCAACCTGCCCATGGGCGAGCGGCGCGATCCGGCCGGCGGTCGCGACCGCCGGCGCGCAGGCCGCCGCGGCCGGATTGCTTCGCAGATGGTCAATCCCGTATACCGCCGCAACGACGGCCAGGATGAGGACGGCCGCGGCCACGGACATGAAGCGCAAGCGGCCCAATGCCTGACGCGGTGGGGCGGATTGCTCGGTCATCAACGGAAGCACCTCGGCGGACGCATCATGAGCAACAAAATGTGGGGCGGACGCTTCGGCGCAAAACCCGATCCGATCATGGAGGAGATCAACGCCTCGATCGACTTCGACCGCCAGCTTTACCGGCAGGACATCGCCGCGAGCAAGGCCCATGCGGCAATGTTGGCCAAAACCGGCATCATTACGGCGAAGGATGCAAAGCGCATCGTTCACGGTCTAGACACGATTCTGTCAGAGATCGAAGCCGGAAAATTCGTCTTCAAGCGCGCGCTGGAGGACATCCATATGAACGTGGAAAGCCGGCTCGAGGAGCTGATCGGGCCGGCCGCCGGGCGGCTGCATACCGCGCGCTCGCGCAACGACCAGGTGGCGACCGATTTGCGGCTTTGGGTCCGCGACCGGATCGACGGGATCGACGCCGCGCTCGCCGCCTACCAGCGCGCGCTCGCCGAGAAGGCGCTGGCGCATGCGGCGACGGTGATGCCGGGCTTCACCCACCTGCAAACCGCGCAGCCGGTGACCTTCGGCCATCACCTGCTCGCTTATGTCGAGATGGCGGCGCGCGACCGCGGCCGCTTCGCCGACGCGCGCGCCCGCCTCAACGAAAGCCCGCTCGGCGCCGCGGCGCTCGCCGGCACCTCCTTCCCGATCGATCGCGCGCTGACCGCCGCGACGCTCGGCTTCGCGCGGCCGATGGCGAACTCGCTCGACGCCGTCGCCGACCGCGACTTCGTGCTGGAGACGCTGGCCGCCGGCGCGATCGCAGCCGTGCATTTGTCGCGCTTCGCCGCGGAGATCGTGCTCTGGTCGTCGCCGCTCGTCGGTTTCATCGGGCTCTCCGACCGGTTCACCACCGGCTCCTCGATCATGCCGCAGAAGCGCAATCCCGACGCGGCGGAACTTGTTCGCGCCAAGGCCGGCCGCATCGTCGGCGCGCTCACGGCGCTTTTCGCGGTGATGAAAGGGCTGCCGCTCGCCTATCAGAAGGACCTGCAGGAGGATAAGGAGGGGGTGATCGACGCGCTCGGCGCGCTCAAGCTCTCGGTCGATGCCATGACCGGCATGGTGCGCGACATGGAGCCCGATGTTGCGCGCATGCGGCACGCCGCGGGCGAAGGTTATGCGACCGCGACCGATCTTGCCGACTGGCTCACGCGCGCGCTCGATCTGCCGTTTCGCGAGGCCCATCGCGTGACCGGCCGCATCGTGGCCAAGGCGGCCGCCGCCGGCGTCGCGCTGGACAAGCTGCCGCTTGCCGCCATGAAGGCGGTCGAGCCGCGGATCACCAAGGCGGTCTTCGACGTGCTCGCGGTCGGCGAGTCGGTGAAAAGCCGCACGGTCTACGGGGGCACGGCGCCGAAAAACGTGGCGGCGCAGGCCAAACGCTGGTTGAAGCGGCTGCAGAAAGGCGCGTAGCCCGCCACAATGGCGATAAACGCGCCGGCAAGATGTTGCCGCCAAAATCATGCCGCCGCAATCCGATCTGCTATGCTTGCCGACGGCGGCAGCGTCCATGGAGCGTCTTTTGGCCCTTGACCGGTTCAGGTTTCCGTTCGCGCTTGCCGTGGCGACCATTGCCGCGCTCGCGCTCGCCGGCTGTGGGCGCCGCGGCACTCCCGAATTGCCGCCTAACCCGGCCGTCCAACCGGCCCCTTCGGCGAGTGCGCCGGGCGCCGCGCCGAGGGCCTTCATCGATCCGACAACTCCGACCGGCGGGCCGCAGGAAACGCCGGTGCAGACCGCGAGCCAAGCCAAGCCGGCCGCTCCGCCGGCTGAGAAAAAGACGTTCTTTCTCGACTTCCTGCTGCAATAGAGCGGGATGACTTATCTTTGCGTCGTCATCCTGGCTTGTTCCGGATCATGCTTTCCATGCGCATGATCTGTTCGGAAAACCGGTTTCCACTTTTTCGGATCATGCTTTAAACACGCGCCATGCATCATTTCGCCTATCGCAACGGCGTGCTCAACGCCGAAGCGGTCGATCTCGTCGCGCTGGCCGAGGCGGTCGGCACGCCCTTCTATTGCTATTCGAGCGCCACGCTCGAGCGCCACTATCGGGTGTTCGCCGGCGCTTTTGCCGATGTCGATGCGCTGATCTGCTACGCGATGAAGGCGAATTCCAACCAGGCGGTGGTCACGACGCTCGCCCGGCTCGGCGCTGGCGCCGACGTCGTCTCCGCCGGCGAACTTTTGCGCGCACGCGCTGCGGGCGTCCCGCCGGAGAAGATCATGTTCTCCGGCGTCGGCAAGACCGCGCGCGAGCTGGCGCTCGCGGTCGATGAAGGCATTCTCTGCGTCAACGTCGAATCCGAGCCGGAGCTTGATCTCCTCGCCGCGATTGCCGCCGGCAAGGGCCGCTCCGCCGATATTTCGATCCGGGTCAATCCCGACATCGACCCCAAGACCCACGCCAAGATCGCCACCGGCAAGGCTGAGAACAAGTTCGGCATTCCGATCAGCCGCGCGCGCGAGGCCTATGCCCGCGCCGCCAAGCTCGCGGGCGTTCGCGTCACCGGCGTCGATATGCATATCGGCAGCCAGATCACCGCGCTCGATCCGTTCGACGACGCCTTCGCGCTCTTGGCCGACTTCGTGCGCGCGTTGCGCGCGGACGGCCACGCGATCAGCCACGTCGATCTCGGCGGCGGCCTCGGCATTCCCTATCGCGAGGATAATGAGCCGCCGCCCGATCCCGGCGCCTATGCGGCCGTCGTCAAGCGCGCGACCCGCGGGCTTGGCTGCAAGCTGATCTTCGAGCCGGGCCGCCTCATCTGCGGCAATGCCGGAATCCTGGTGACGCGCGTCCTCTACGTGAAGCGGGGCGAGGCGAAGACCTTCGTCATCGTCGATGCCGGCATGAACGATCTCGTCCGCCCGACGCTCTATGACGCGCACCACGACATCCGCCCGGTCCGCGAGCCGGCGGCCGTGGCGCAGCGAATCATCGCCGATGTGGTCGGGCCGGTGTGCGAATCTGGCGACTTTCTCGCGCTCGATCGTTCGATCGTTAAGCCGCAGCCGGGCGATCTCCTCGCCATCATGAGTACCGGCGCTTACGGCGCGGTCCAGGCCGGGACCTATAACAGCCGCGCGCTCGTCCCCGAAGTGCTTGTGCGCAATAGCGAATGGGGGCTGGTGCGGCCGCGGCTGACGGCCGAGGCGCTGGTCGCGCTCGACCGCCTGCCGCCATGGCTATGATGTGGTCACGATTCTTGCATAGCTATTCCCTGCCGGCCGCGTGATTTGAACCCGGCCCGCATGGTAGTCGTTGTCGGCGCAGCTCCCGTCCGCGGAGGCCGTTGTGGCGGAAACCCTTTCGACTGGCCCTGTCGGCGAGGATCGCCGCGCCGACGCCGACGCGCGCGCGCTCCTCGCCGCGGCGTCGCGGCGCGCGCGCTGGACGATTTTGTGGGAGCGTCTGTGGCCGGCGCTGGCGACGTTGGCCACCGTGGTCGGCCTGTTCCTCACCGTATCGTGGCTCGGAGTGTGGCTCTATCTGCCGCCGCTCGCCCGCGCCGCGGCGGTGGCCGCGTTCGCGATTGCGGCTCTGGCGGCCGCGGTTCCGCTCGTCCTCTTGCGCCTGCCCGCCGCCGCCGACGGCCTGCGCCGGCTCGATCGCGGCAGCGGTCTACGCCATCGCCCGGCGACCGCGCTCGTCGATAAGCTTGCGGTCACGCCGACAGATCCCTACTCGACGACGCTTTGGAACGCGCATATCGCGCGCACGCTCGGCGCCGCGCGCGCCTTCAAAGCGGGCTTTCCCTCGCCGCGCGCCGCGCTGCGCGATCCCTATGCGCTGCGCGGCCTTATCCTCATCGCCTGCATCGCCACCTTCGTCGCCGCTGGCGGCGAGCGCTGGAAACGCATCGCGGCGGCGTTCGACTGGCAGGGCGTGGTGCTGCCGGCGAACTTCCGGGTCGATGCGTGGGTCACTCCGCCCACTTATACCGGCAAGCCCCCGATCGTTCTGGCCGGCATTCATCCCGGCGAGATCGCGCGGCCGGGCGGCGGAGCGGACCAGGCCGGCGAGGCGAATGAGGCCGGCGAGGCTGTTTCCGTTCCCGTCGGCAGCACGCTTATCGTGCGCGCGACCGGCAAGCTCGATTTCGACGTTGCCGCCAAGGGCGGCTTGACCGCTGCGAAAGGCAAGGCGCACGCGCCCGCCGGCACGCAGGAGCGGCGGTTCAAGATCATGGCCGCGGGCACGGCGACGCTGCGCGGCGTCGGCGATGACCTCACTTGGTCGTTCAACGTCATTCCCGACAAGCCGCCGACCATTGCGCTCACCAAGGACCCCGAGCAGGAGAGCCGCGGCGCGCTGCTTCTGTCCTACCGGATCGAGGACGATTACGGGGTGACCGAGGCGCGGGCGACCTTTGCGCGCAAAGACGCGCCGGCCGCCTCGGGGGAGGGGCCGCATCCGCTCTACGGGCCGCCGGATTTTGCGCTCGACTTGCCGCAGGCGCGCACCCGCCACGGCGTGGGCGAGACCATCAAGGATTTGACCGACCATCCCTGGGCCGGCGCCGAGGTGGTGATGACGCTCATCGCCCGCGACGAGGGCGGCAACGAGGGCAGGAGCGAGCCGTTCACGATGCGCCTGCCCGAACGCGTCTTCACCAAGCCGCTGGCGCGGGCGCTGGTCGAACAGCGGCGCAATCTCGCGCTCGACGCCCGCGCGCGGCCGCGCGTCATCACCGCGCTCGATGCGCTGGCGACGGCGCCGGAGAAGTTCACGCCCGACGCCGGAATTTATCTCGGATTGCGCACCATCTTCTGGTCGCTCGTTCGCGCCAAGACCGACGATGATCTGCGCGACGTGGCGGCGCGGCTGTGGTCGATGGCGGTGCAGATCGAGGACGGCAACGTGTCCGAGGCTCAGGCCGCGTTGCGCAACGCCGAGGAGGCGCTGCGCCAGGCGCTCGATCGCGGCGCCAGCGACGAAGAGATCAAGGCGCTCATGGACCAATTGCGTGCGGCGACGGATCGCTTCCTGCAAGCGATGCGGGAGCAATTGAGAAACGATCAACGTCTCGTCCGTCCGCCCGACCGCAATGCGCGCGTGCTGAGCTCGCAGGACCTCAAGAACATGCTCGACCGGCTGGAGAACATGGCGCGCAACGGCTCCCGCGACGCCGCGCGCCAGCTTTTGCAGGAGCTTCAGCAGATGATGGAGAACCTGCAGATGGCGACGCCGGACATGAACGGCGATGATCTCGGCGACATGATGCCGGAGCTCGACGAGCTCGGCGACATGATCCGTGAGCAGCAGGGTCTGCGCGATCGTACGTTCCGCGAGGGCCAGGATCAGCGCCAGCAGAACGCCGAGCGCGGCCGGCAGGGCCAGCAAGGCCAGCAGCCGGACGAGGCGATGGGCGAGTTGCGGCAGAGCCAGCAAGCGTTGCGCGACCGGCTCAACAAGTTGCTCGAGGACCTGAAGAACCGCGGCTTCGGCCAGGGGGACCAACAGGGTCAGCAGGATCAGGGCCAAGAGGAGATGAATGAGCTTGGCCGCGCCGGCGAGGCAATGGGCGAGGCCGAAGGCGAACTCGGCGAAGGCAATGCCGACAGCGCCGTCGACTCGCAGGGGCGCGCGCTCGACGCGCTGCGCAAGGGCGCGCAGGGTCTCGCGCAATCCATGCAACAGCAGCAAGGCTCCGGTCCCGGCCGCGCCGGCCGGCTCGGCCTGCCGCGCGCGCGAGAGGACACCGATCCTCTCGGCCGGCCGCTGCGCGGGCGCGACTATGGCGACGATTACACCGTGAAGGTGCCGAGCGAGATCGATGTCCAACGCGCGCGCCGCATCATCGAGGAATTGCGCCGGCGCTTCGGTGATGTCGGCCGCCCGCAGCTCGAGCTTGATTACATCGAGCGGCTCTTGAAGGATTATTGAGGGCGGCGCGGCCCGATAGATTGTCACTTGCCGCGTCGATATACTCGCCGATGATCGTCTTTAAGGGGCTCACCGTCGCGTGCCCGCAATCGCTGATTGGTTGGCTGGGTTGGGGCTCGGCCGCCGCTTCGCGAGGGTGGAAAGTCCCCCAATTATTAACGCCTTCCAACCGATTCTTAACGCTTCCTTGCTAACGGTGCGGCCGTCGCCGCCGTCGCCTATGTCCCGCTTGCGGCGGCGCAGAGGTCGTTGTGGCATCGATCGATTCCGAGCGCGCGCCGCGTTCGCCGTGGCGGACGCCGCTCAGCCTGTCCCGGCGCGCAGATCTCGGCGGCGCGATCGCGCGCGTGCGCGCGCTGTTCGCCGACGGCAGCGATTCCTCGCTGGCGCGGCGGCTTGCCGGCGCCGCCTTCCTCATCCGCGTCATCAGCGCGTTGATCGCCTTCCTGTCGCAGATTCTGCTCGCGCGCTGGATGGGACGCTTCCAATTCGGCATCTACATCTATGCCTGGACCTGGGTCCTGCTCATCGGCGGCATGGTCGATCTCGGCCTCGGCTCGGCGGCGCAGCGCTTCATTCCCGAATACACCGAACACAATCGCTGGGCGTTGCTGCGCGGATATCTGCGCGGCAGCCGTTGGCTCGCGATCATCATCGCGACCGCGATTGCCGGTTTCGGCGCCCTCTTCGTCGCGGCGCTCGCGCCGCATCTCGACGACGCGACGATCGTTCCGCTCTACCTCTGCTGCGCCGCGCTGCCGATGTTCGGCCTTGGGCAGGTGCAGAGCGGCATCGCCCGCTCCTACAACTGGGTCAATCTCGGGCTGACGCCGGTCTACGTGCAGCGTCAGCTCGTGCTGCTGCTGCTCGTCGGCCTCGCCTATGCGTTTGGACTGCCGACGGACGCGACGACGGCGACGCTCGCCGGCATCGTGGCGCTGTGGAGCGTCACCATCGGTCAGCTCGTGGTGCTCAATCGGCGGCTTTCGACCGCGGTCGAGAGCGGGCCGAAGGCTTATGCGGTGCGCGCCTGGCTCGCGACCTCGGCGCCGATCTTCATGGTCGAAGCCTTTTATCTGCTGCTCACCTATTCCGACGTGATCGTCCTGCAGCAGTTCCGCCCGTCCGACGAGGTCGCGATCTATTATGCCGCCGCCAAGACGCTGTCGCTCGTTGCCTTCATCTATTTCTCGGTGGCACAGACGATCGCCCACAAATTCGCCGAGTATCACGTCACCGGCGACCGCAAGCGGCTGACGGAGTTTCTCCGGCTGTCGATCCGGCTGACATTCTGGCCCTCGCTCGCCTCGATTCTCGTCCTGCTCGCGCTCGGCGAGCCGCTGTTGCATTTGTTCGGCCGCGGCTTCGTCGCCGGCTACTATCTCATGTTCATCATCGCCGTCGGGCTCTTGGCGCGCGCGTCGGTCGGCCCGGCCGAGCGGCTGCTCAACATGCTCGGCGAGCGGCGCTCCTGCGCGCTCGTCTATGCCGGCTCGTTCGCGATCAATATCGCGCTGTGCGTCGGGCTGATCCCGTGGCTGGGAATCGCCGGCGCCGCGATCGCGAACGCCGTTGCCTTGGTGTTCGAATCGACGAGCCTGTTCTTCCTCGCCAAATATCGCCTGGGACTTCACTGCCTGATTTTCGGCGCAGCGGGGCGCACTGAGGCGCGGTCGTGACGGTCACGACCTCGACCGATCAGGCGACGATCCTCGCGCTCGGAGATGCCGCGTCGGCGATCGCCGGCGCGCGCCGTGCCGCTCTTGCCGACCGCGCTGCGGCCCATGCGCTCACGGCCGAATGGCGCGCTCTCTCGCAGCTTCAACCCATCGCCGGCGAATGGCGCGCGCTTGCCGCGTGCGCTCTCGAGCCCAATGTCTTCTACGAGCCGGGCTTTGCGCTCGCCGCGGCGCCGCTGTTCGGGCGCGAGGCGGGCGCGGTGCTGGTCTGGTCGGAGGCGAGCCCGCGCCGGCTTCTCGGTTTCTTCCCGGCGCGGGTCGAAACGCGGCGTTACGGCCTCAAGCTGCCGGTCCTCGCCGGCTGGACGCATCCCTATGCGCCGCTCGGCGTGCCGCTCGTCGCGGGCGAGGCGGCCGAGCCGGTCATCGCCGCTTGGCTCGCCCACCTCGCCGCCGCCGACGCACAGCCGGGATTATCGCTGTTGCCCTTCGTACCCGAAAATGGCCCCTTCGCCGCGGCTCTCCAGGCCGTTCTCCAGCGCGCGCAATTGCCGGTCGCCGATTTCAATCGCCATCAGCGGGCGTTGCTCGCCCCGGGCGGCGAACGGCCGCGTTACCTCGATCAGGCGCTCGGCGCGCGCAAGCACAAGGAGCTGCGCCGGCTCGGCCGGCGCCTGGCCGAGATCGGCGCGGTGCTGTTCACGTCGGCGACGGAGCCTGCGGCCGTCGTTGCTGCGACGAAGGACTATCTCGCCCTTGAGGCGGGCGGCTGGAAGGGAAGAGCCGGCACCGCCGCGGCGGCTCACGACGATGTCCGACGCTTCATCCGCGCCGCGGTCGGCGGCTTGGCCGCGGACGGCAAAGTCGCGGTCAACCGCATCCTGATCGATGGACGCGCGATCGCCGCCGCGATCATCTTGCGCAGCGGCAACGCCGCCTGGTTCTGGAAGATCGCCTATGACGAAACGTTCGCGCGCTTTTCACCGGGAGTCATGCTCACAGTGGCGCTCACCGAGGGGCTCGTCGACGACTCGAACGTCGAGCGCGTCGATTCCTGCGCGACCGCCAACCATCCGATGATCGACCATGTCTGGCGCGAGCGTTTGGCGCTCTGCGACCGCCTGATCGCGGTCCGGCCGCGAGCGCCGTTTGCGAGCGCGCGACGCCTGGAAATATTGCGCGCGGCAACCCTCGTCGCAGCCCGGCGGATACGCGACCGTCTCCGCCGCTATACCGTCATTGCGCGCTGATCGCGGGTCCCGCGGCGCTCGATCCGGATCGCATCATCAGGTCGAATCTGCGGCGGCCGGGACGAATTTCAGCGCGACGCCGTTCATGCAATAGCGCAGGCCGGTCGGCTTGGGCCCGTCGTTGAAGACATGACCGAGATGGCCGCCGCAGCGGTGGCAGGATATTGCCGTCCGGATCATGCCGTACGAATGGTCTTTTGTTTCGTCCACCGCCCCGTCGAGCGGCGCCCAGAAGCTCGGCCAGCCGGTGCCGCTGTCGTATTTGGTCTTCGAGGAGTAAAGCGGCAGGTCGCAGCCGGCGCAGGCGAATATGCCGGCGCGATGCTCCTTGAGGAGCGGGCTGCTGAACGGCGGTTCGGTGCCCTCGTGCCGAAGCACCTCATAGGCTTCCGGGCTGAGAAGCTTCTGCCACTCCGCGTCGGTGTGCGTGACTTCGTATTTGGCCGCCGCCCTGGCGGCATGCGGCCACGCCAGGCGGCCAAGCGACAGCGCCGCGACCCCGGCGGCTCCCGCGTAGAAAACATGCCTGCGGGTCAACATCGTCCGTCCTCCTGAGCCGGTTCGGCATGGCCGCGATATCATCGTCGAAGCGCACGCCGACGTTGCCGCTCATATAGACGAAGTCGCGGCCGTGGTCACGCGCGCAGGCGGTAACGAGGACAGCAATACCGCGTGAACGGTTCGAACGGGCATTGTGCCCGGTCATTGCGGCTCGCCGCCATCCGGCACGCGCCAACGCCGGCCGGGAAATCGCGCATGGTCGCGGTCGAGCGTGGCCCACAAGATCAAACTGGCACGTCCGCCGCCACCCACTCAATCGGCCGGCGCCACGGCAATCGCTTGAGAATCGAATTTCGCATCCGACTGAAATGACGCATCTTGATCGATTTGCAGAAGACGCGTCGGTGTAACCTCTATTGTACCATCTTGGGATGCAGAAGCGCGTAATCAGTTGAACGCGGGAATCGACAACAACGACGCGGCCGCAGCCCGTCGCTTAGCAGCATGCCGTGTCGCGCGCGCTCAATAGCGGCGCCAGCCGCCGCGCCAGCGCCGCGCGCTTGCGCGGCCTCAGATCCGACATCTGGTTGAAACGCTTCTCGTGCAACCACGATCCGATCCACTCGAAATAGCACTCCTCGATCGGCCGCTCCGGCAACGCCGCCTCGCGCCGCACGGCGACCGCCGGAATGCTGCCGCGATCGAGGTGCCGGTAGAGCCGCCGCCAGTTGCAGCCGCCAGTATCAAGACCGGCGTACCAGTCGGGCCGGAAGTCGAGCTTCGCTCGCGCCGCCGCGTCGAAGCGAAAGAAACAAAAGCCCGCCCAAAGGTTCCAGCGCCGGCCGGCGTCAACGATGCGCCCGCAAACCGGCGCCGCCTGCAGAGGCGCAAAGGGATCGGCCTCCTCCATCGGCAGGAGGTCGTGATCGATGAAGCCGAATGCCTCGGGCGCGCCCGGCGTGATGACGTTCCGCCACGCCCAGCTCATGGCGAGACCATGCGAACGGCTGTGCTCCGACTCGCTCCAGGGATTGGCGGCAAGCCGCAGATAGACCAGCTTGCGCGCCCGCGCCTCGGTCTCGATCTGCCGCGCCGCCGTGTCGTCGCTGGAATTGTCGATGATGAGGTGGATGCAGTTGCGCAGGTGAAGCCGAACGAGATCGGCCTGCCAGCGCAGGAGCTGCGGATCGTTGAAGGCGACGGTCACGAGGAGCCGCCGATCCTTGATCGCATGCGCCGCCGCGGCCGGATTGCCGACCGCCGCCGGCCGTCGCAGGTGCCATGCCGCGCGCGCCCAATAGCGGCCCATCTTGTATCGTTCGACGATGGGTCGAATCCGCCGCCACTCCCGCGGCGTGTACTCGTTGAACGATCGTGGCATTTATCCTCGCATCCGATAATATCATTGGTCGGCCGCCGGTGCCGGTCAATCACGGACACTCGTCGTCAGCGAGGGAACAGACCCGGCGATGCTCAGCCCTCAAGCCAGCGCCTCCCGTCGCGAGCCGATGCGGCCGTTTCATGTGCTGTTCTTGCAGACCGAGCCGCTGGCGGCGGAGGTGCGGATGCGGCCGCTGCTCGATCTGCTCCGGTCGCAAAACCAAATCGGCGGCTATGCGGTCGTCGACCGCGATATGCGCATCGGCGGCGACGTCGCGGCGCATTACGACGCCGTCGTCACTCATCGCAATCCGAGCACGCGGCAAATGGCTTGGCTCAAGCGGACCGCGCCGCGATTTGCTTACGACATCGACGATCTGTTGCTGGGCGGCGCGGACGTCGGCCCGCGCGGTCGGCGCGCCGCTGAGTCCCGATCGGTGGCCTGGTGCCTGAGCAACGCACAATGCGTCACGGCGCCGTCGCGCCGCCTCATCTCGACGCTCGAAACGCGTCTTGGCGAGACACTCGGCGGCCGCGGCCTCCTGGTTTTGAATGCCGGAGCCGAAACTCCGCCGCCGAGAAAGACCTTCGACCGGCCGCGCCTGTTATGGGTTTCAAGCGCGGCTTTGCCGGCAAGCGATGACATCCTGTCCGTCTGCAAAGGCATCGACGCGGCGTTGCGCGCAATCGACACCGATATCGTGCTCCTGGGCCGCTTCGCGCCGGACGTTCGCGGGCAATTCGGACGATATGAGCACATATCCCGGCTTTCCCATGCACAATACAGAACGTTGCTCGCGCAAAGCCCGTTCATTGCGGTAGCCCCCCTGCCCATGCGCCTGCCGCCCGATCAGCAAGCGTTCTTCGACTGCAAGTCCGACCTCAAGGCGGCCGAGTACGGGTCGAGCCGCATCGAGGCGGTCTACTCGTCGGCTCCGCCCTACATCGAGAGCGACTTGCCGTGCTGCATCGCGCCGACAAATAGCGCCGCGGATTGGCAAAGATCGATCCTCGCCGTTGCCGGGAGATTTCCGCGCGGGGGAAACGAGCTCGCGGAGCAGGCCGCCTTTATCGCGCGGCGGCCGAGCGTCATCGCGCTTCGGCTCTTGGCCGCCCTGTCTCAAGCGCAAAACACGGCGGAGCGGCCGGTTGCATTTCGCGCCCGGCCGACTCCCGCCGTATTCCGCAACATCGAGCGCGGTTTCCGAGGACTTCGCGCCAAATTATTTCCCGAACGTTCGGCGCGCCGCCCGGGCCGCCGCGATGGCTCTTGACCGCGGCCGATTTCCCAATGCTCAGTCCGGCACCGGCATCGGTGGCGTAATGATCCCCGGTTTCATTATTCGCGCAACCTCGGCGGCGGGGCGAGAACGGGGACCGTTTTCAATGACATCGGCCGCGATGGTGCGACCATCGAGCGGCACCACGCTGCGGCCATATTCAATTCCGTTTTTAGAAAAGAAGCCGGCGAGCGCCGGCTCCTCGACGCGGGCGAGCGCCGCCTCGAGTGCGTCCTGCGCGAACGGTTCGGACAACACAATGCCGGCGTCGGCGGCGCGAACATGCCCGGCAAAACCGCAGCAAGCCGCCGCGACAACCGGAACACCATTGACGATCGCTTCCAATATGACCTGGCCGGTCACGTCCCTGCGTGCGGGATGGACGAGCACGTCGGCGACCGCAAAGAATTGCGGAATATCTTCGCGGTAACCGAAGAAGCGCACCCTGTCGAAGACGCCGAGCCGTCGCGCTTGCTCGGCCGCCGCCCGCCCTTCGCCGCGGTCCGCCGTCGTGCCGACAATGAGCAGGGTGGCGTTCGGCTTCACGGCCAGGGCTGCAAGCACGCGATCGAGGCCCTTGACGCGAGGTTTGGCGCCAATCCAGAGCCAGACCGGACCGCCTGCCGGCAGCCGGAGAGCGGCGCGAAGTTCGCTGCGTCGACCAAGGTGGCGGAGGTCGGGCCGGCGACGGGCTGATTCGATGACCGGCGGAATAACCGTGAACCGATCCATGCCGAGCCCCCAATATTGCCGGTAGGTGTCCGCCAATTCACGCGTCACCGCGATGATGTGAGTCGATGAGGACGGCCGGAAGGATTCGCCTTCCAATCTCAGGCGCGCCCGGTATCGCGGCAGGATCCGCCGCCAGCGGCCGCGTTGCCGATCTTCGACCGGCGGGTCGGCGCAGTAGAGGAGGTCGAGGCCGATGAGCTTGTTGAAGCCGACAATTCGATCAAATCGGCCGGCCACGGCGGCGTTGAACTTCCGGGCAAAAGCCCAGTCGGTTCCGTGGTTGGTGTAGGCGCGAACCGGCAGCAATCTCAGGGACAGGTGTTCCGGGAGCTCACAGAGATTGTGCGACGTGAACAGCGTGACCTCGTGACCGCGATCGAGCAGGAGCCGGGCCACGCCGAGGCAATGGCGCTGCAGCCCGCCTTCCGGGAAGAGCCGAACGATGCCGAATGCCAAACGCATGGCGGTTTAAGTCCGATTGTCACGCCTGACATCCTTCATCACGCGTCCCTGCAATGATCCCGTCATCTTCCAAGGACCGGCGACGCGCCCCCGTCTCCCGTGTTGACCTCTGGCCGACAAGCTCTGCTTGCGTCCGGCCTCGGCGCTGGTCGAGACGGGACGCACGCGTTCTATCTCAGCTTACCCGATCGGCGCAACGAACCATCTCATATCGTACGGCCCCCCGTCAGTCTGGTGTCGCCCGGTAAAAGAAACCGGGCCCGCAAGGGCCCGGTCCGAGTATGCCGGCGTGGGGGCGTCGGCGATCACCGTCCAGAGGGAACAGCTGCCGGCATTTGGGAGGACGCGGCAACTGGTTGCTCTGCAGCACGCGCATCATATGCGATTCGCGCTGCGGTTACACAACGGGACCGACATGCCAGCCATGCAATGCCGGCAAGATGATCGCGGCCTCGCCGCATATGCCGAGACGCGAAGCGGACGCAGCGATCCTCCCACGCCTCCCGAACGCGGCAGATGGAAGGTGGGGGCGAAAGAAGCCGGAGCGCAATCCGTTTCAATGTGATCGGGCTGCGCTCTAGAAATTCCAACGCTGCGCGTTGGCGACAAGAAAGTCGCGGAATGCCTGCACGCGCGCGACGGTCTTGAGTTCTTCCGGATAGACGAAGAAGGCCTCGAGCGCGATCGGATCGGCTTCGGAGAAGAGCTGCATCAGGCCGCCGTCCCCTTCGACCAAATAGTCCGGCAACATGGCAATGCCAATTCCACGCTGGCAGGCGCGCAGAACGCCGAGGATATTGTTGATGACGAGGTGGGGCGCGCGCGATCCCTTGCCGTCGCGCCCCATCTCGGTCAGCAGCAGCGAGCGTTGCAGGTAGCTCGGCACATTGCCGCCGAGCGACAGCAGGCGGTGATTGTCGAGATCATCGAACGTCCGCGGCGTGCCGAAACGTTTGAGATATTCGGGCGATGCGTAAGCGTGGATATGCACCGAGAACAGTTTGCGCTGGATCAAGTCCGGCTGCGTCGGCTGGCGCAGCCGGATGGCGACGTCGGCCTCGCGCATGGCCAGGTCCAGCTCCTCTTCGGTGGTGAGCAGCGTGACATGCACTTCCGGGTAAAGATCGATGAATTCGCTGAGCCGCGGCGTGAGCCAATGGATGCCGATGCCCGGGGTCGTGGTCACCCGCAGGTCGCCGTTCGGCCGTTCCCGGCTGTCGGTCAGCTTGGCGCGCGCGGCTTCGAGCTTCATGAAAACGTCGTGGGCGGTGCGATAGAGCAATTCGCCCTGTTCGGTCAGGATCAATCCGCGGGCGTGGCGATGGAACAGCGAGACCGCAAGCTCCTGTTCGAGCGCGCTCACCTGACGCGACACCGCCGATTGCGAGAGCGAGAGCTGCTCGCCGGCATGGGTGAAGCTGCCCGCCTCGGCGGCGGCGTGAAAGACCTTGAGCTTGTCCCAATCCATGCTTCGAACACCTTCTCCCGCTCCCCGTGCGGCGGGGAGAGGGGAGACAAGTCATTCCGCTGCCAGGCGCGGCTCGGCCTCGCCGTGCGCGGCGAGGAATTTTTCGGCTTCGAGCGCAGCCATGCAGCCTAATCCGGCGGCGGTGACGGCCTGCCGGTAGACGTCGTCGGCGACATCGCCGGCCGCGAACAAGCCGGCGACCGAGGTCGCCGTCGAATGCGGAGCAGTCTTGATGTAGCCGGACGGTTTCATCTCCACTTGGCCCACGACCAACTGGGTCGCCGGCGTATGGCCGATGGCGATGAAAACGCCATCGACCGGGCGCTCGTGGACCGCGCCGGTCTTGACGTTCTTCAGCCGCGCATGGGTCACTTTGCGCGGCTTCTCCAGGCCGCCGATGTCGTCGAGCACCGTGTCCCAGACGACGGCGATCTTCGGATTCTTGAACAGCCGGTCCTGCAGGATCTTCTCCGCGCGCAGACTGTCGCGCCGGTGCACGAGCGTGACCTTGCTGGCGAAATTGGTGAGGAACAGCGCCTCTTCGGCCGCGGTATTGCCGCCGCCGATGACCAGGACCTCCTTGCCGCGATAGAAGAACCCGTCGCAGGTCGCGCAGGCGGATACGCCATAGCCGCGGAATTTCTGCTCCGACGGCAGGTCGAGCCAGCGCGCCTGGGCGCCGGTCGCCAGAACCAGCGTCTCCGCGACATAGATGTCGCCGGAATCGCATTCGATGCGGAACGGGCGCCTGGCAAGATCAACCTTGCTCACGTGATCGGCGACGAGCTTGGCGCCGACATGGGCCGCCTGCTTCGCCATCTGCTCCATGAGCCACGGCCCTTGGATCACGTCGGCGAAGCCCGGGTAGTTCTCGACATCCGTGGTGACGGTCAGCTGACCGCCAGGCTCGATGCCTTGGATCAGGACCGGATCGAGCATGGCGCGGGCGGCATAGATTGCCGCCGTATAGCCCGCAGGTCCCGATCCGATGATGACGATTTTGACGTGGTTGGTTGTCGTCACCGGCGCGTCCATCCATGAAGGCAGGTTTGATGCACCGATTGTTTGCCCGGAAGCCCCCGAAATCGGTTATCTGGACTTCCGCCGACGGCCCGCGTGCCGAACGCGAAGATACCCGGCGGGCGCGCAGCCATTCGCTGCAATCTAGGTATTTTCGGGAGCTATGCAAGATATGCAACCCATTACCCCCAGCAGGTCATTCCGGGACGCAGGCGCGGCCTGCTGGCCCGCAATCCATGACCGGAGGGAGGGGTTTTGACGCGTTCGAGTGGCGTTCAGGCGCCGGAGTTATGAATATTTTCCGGGCTCACGTGCAGCCTGTCGTCGGGCCGCGCCTCGCGCGGACGCCGTCGGCACCACCCCGCAATGATGGCATGGACGGACTTA
>JASHPW010000052.1 GCA_030037895.1 Xanthobacteraceae bacterium
GCGGACCCGGCTAACCGCCCGTCAACTTGCCTGGGATAAGCCTGCCGCCAGAGAGCAATTATGGCCATGCTAAGCGAAGCCATCGCATTGACGCTATTTCCGGCCACGATGGCGTTTGCCGCTTCGAGCGATCTGTTTACCATGACGATCGCCAATCGCATTTCGCTGCTTCTGGTCGGAGGTTTCGTCACCCTCGCGGTCATGGCCGGAATGCCCGCAACCGAGATGGCGTGGCACTTCGGCGCGGGCGCCGCAGTGCTCGTCGTTGCCTTTGTGCTGTTTAGCTGCGGCTGGATCGGCGGCGGGGACGCCAAGCTAGCGGCGGCCACCGCGCTTTGGTTCGGGTTCGCTCATCTGTTCGATTATCTGATCTATTCCTCGCTCCTCGGCGGCGGCCTGACGTTGGCTCTGATTCAGTTTCGCCTGCTGCCGCTGCCGGCCATGCTTGCCGGCCGCGAGTGGATCGAGCGGCTGCATCGCCGCGGCGGCGGCGTTCCCTACGGCATTGCGCTCGCCGCCGCGGCGCTTCTCGTTTATCCGCATACCGGATGGATGACTGCGCGCGGCTTTTGAAGTGAAGTTCAGCGCCCCGCCGCAGATGCGCGAGTAACGCAAGATTAACGCGATTTAGATACGCCTCATTAACCATGCTTTGACGTTTAGCTGGTGAAATCCCGTAGTGACGGTCGCTCGGCCGCAGCGTCGCTTTGGGAAGTGAAGCGTAATGAAACCCGCGCGTCTTATCGTATTGGGCGTCGCCCTTGCCGCCGGCGGCACGGCGGCTTTTCTCGCCCGCGGCGGCCGGCAGCCCGAGCCGCCGAAGCCGGCGGTGCAGCTTGCCACGGTCGATGTCCTGGTCGCCAAGTCCGATCTCGGCGTCGGCCACGTGATCGCCGGCAAAGACATCGGCTGGCAGAGTTGGCCGGCGGCCGCCGCCGGCAAGAACTTCATCAAGAGGACCGAACGACCGGACGCCGTCGGCCAATTCGTCGGCGCGCTCGTGCGCGTGCCGGTCGCGGCCGGGGAGCCGATTCGCGACACCAAGGTCGTCACTGCCAAGGGCGGCTTCATGGCCGCCATCCTGCCGCAGGGCATGCGCGCGATTTCGCTGGACGTGGCGCCGGATACCGACGCCGGCGGCTTCATCCTGCCCAACGACCACGTCGATGTCGTGCTCACGCGCCGCGACAA
Organism: Xanthobacteraceae bacterium; assembly: GCA_030037895.1. Taxonomy (GTDB): domain Bacteria; phylum Pseudomonadota; class Alphaproteobacteria; order Rhizobiales; family Xanthobacteraceae; genus BOG-931. The sequence continues at coordinate 1,192 of JASHPW010000052.1, forward strand.
AGCGGCGGAAAAAAGCGCCGGCGGCGAAAAATACGTCAGCGAAACAATTCTGAAGAACGTGCGCGTGCTCGCGGTGGATCAGAACGTCGAGGAGAAAAACGGCCAGAAGGTCGTGATCGGCAAGACCGCGACCATCGAACTCACGCCGCGGCAGACCGAGGTTCTCGCGCTTTCGCGGCAGCTCGGCACCATCTCGCTGGCGTTGCGCAGCCTGCTCGATTCGCAATCGCCGACACCCGAAAGCGGCGAGGTGGCGCAGGAGCGCAAGGACGACACCGGCGCCGTCAACACGGTGCGCTACGGCGTGCCCACGCAGACAACGCCTCGCTGATCGGCACGGAGGACCTTCACCATGGCAACAGGGACATCGATCCGTGCGGCGGCTCTCGCGGCCCTGATCGCCGTGTCATGGACCGTTTGGCGCGGCGCCGCCGTCGCCGGCGAGGCGCCGGTCGGCGACGCGCCGCAGGCGATCACGGTTGCCGCCAGCGATTTCGGCTCGCGCCACGTCGCGCTCGGCGTCGGCAAATCGGTCGTCATCGACTTTCCCCGCGACCTCAAAGACGTGCTGGTCGCCGATCCGACTATCGCCAACGCCGTGGTCCGCTCGTCGCGCCGCGCCTACGTCATCGGCAGCAAGGTCGGCCAGACCAACGTGTTTTTCTTCGACGCCCAAGGCAAGCAGATGGCCGGCTTCGATATCGCGGTCACGCGCGACCTCAACGGCATCCGCGCGGCGATCAGACAAGTGCTGCCGGACCCCGACGTCCGCGTTGAAGGCATCGGCGACGGCGTCATTCTCAGCGGCACCGCGGCGAGCCAGGTCGAAGCGCAGCAGGCTTACGACATCGCGGCGCGGCTCGTCGGCGACGGCAACAAGGTCGTCAACGCCATCGTCGTGCGCGGCCGCGACGAGGTCATGCTCAAGGTGACCGTCGCCGAGGTCGATCGCAACGTCATCAAGCAGCTCGGCATCAATCTGTCCGGCAGCCTTTCCTCCGGCACCGCCGTCGTCAATTTCAACAACACTAATCCGTTCCCGGTCAACGGTACGACGCCGAGCGGTTCCATTTCCGGCACGTTCAAGGGGGTGACCGCCAACTTGCAGGCCATGGAGCAGATCGGCCTGGTGCGCACGCTGGCCGAGCCGACGCTGACCGCGATTTCCGGCGAATCAGCGCACTTCCTGGTCGGCGGCATGTTCCCGTACCCGAGCATAACCAGTTGCACGACGACGCCGTGTCCGCCGACGATTCAATTTCAGAACTTCGGCGTCGGTCTGACCTTCACCCCGGTGGTGCTGTCGGAAGGCCGCATCAGCCTCAACATGCTGACGGAGGTCTCGGAGCTCGACCCGCAAAATTCCGTCACCGTATCGGGAACCACCGTTCCCGGCCTGAGCGTGCGCCGAGCGAGTACGACGGTCGAAATTCCCTCCGGCGGCTCGCTCGCCATCGCCGGCATGATCCAGGACGAGACCAAACAGACCATCACCGGCCTTCCCGGACTGATGCAGCTTCCGATCCTCGGCACCCTCTTCAAGAGCCGCGACTACCTCAACGACCGGACCGAGCTGGTGGTTCTGGTGACGCCGTACGTCGTGCGCGCGGTGGCGCAAAAGGACCTGTCGCGGCCCGACGACGGCTTCGCCGACCCGAGCGATCCGGCCACCGTGCTGCTCGGCCGGCTCAACCGCATCTACGGCGTCGGCGGAACCGTCGATCCGCCGGACGACTATCACGGCAAATACGGCTTCATCCTCGATTGACGCCGGCATCAGGAGACGACGATGCGCACCATCCGCACACTGATCGCCGAAGGCCGCGGCCGGGCCGGCCCGGCCATGCGCGCCGCGATCGTTGCCGGCTTTGCCGTTCTCGTCTGCGGCTGCAACACCGACCAGCAAATCGCCGGCGTCGCCGCCGCCCCCGACGTGCCGACCGACTACCGGATGCGTCATCCAATCACGATCAAGGAATCCGACCGTACCCTCGACGTGTTCATCGGCTCCAACCGCGGCGCGCTCAGTCCGGCGCAACGGGCGGACGTGCTCGCATTCGCGCAAAGCTGGCGGCGCGAGGCCACCGGCGGCGTGATCGTCGATCTGCCAGTCGGCACCAGCAACGAGCATGCGGCGGCGGAGGCGATGCGCGAGATTCGTTCGATCCTGGCCGCGAGCGGCGTGCCGCCGCACGGCATCGTCGTGCGCGGCTATCATCCGCCGGAGAGCAACCTCGCCACCATCCGCATCACCTATCCGCGGTTCGCGGCGCAAGCCGGCCCCTGCGGCCTGTGGCCCGAGGATGTCGGGGCGAGCTTCAACCGCGACTACTTCGAGAACCAGCCGCCCTGGAACTTCGGCTGCGCCCAGCAACATAACCTCGCCGTCATGGTCGATAACCCGGCCGACCTTGTCGAGCCGCGCGGCGAGACGCCGGCCTACACGGCGCGGCGCACGATTGTTCTCGACCAGTATCGGCAAGGCAAGGATCCCTCGACCCAGTCGCAATCAACCAGCACCGGCAAGATCGCCAATGTCGGTCAATGACCTCGGCAGATGATGAAACAAGTTAGCCAAGCCGCCCGGGACGAAGCCAGTCCCGCCGACCCCGTCGGTCCCCATGAACATATCGCGCCGGCGCCGCGCGTCTCGGTGCAGGCGTTCTGTGAGACCGTGGAGACCGCCGCCGCGATCCAGGCCGCCGGCGAGGATCGGCGCCTGGCCAAGACGCATCTGCGCGTGCAGATGGGCGGCCTGACCGCGGCCGTCGAGGCCTATCAAAGTTCGCCGACGCCGAACGTCATCATCCTCGAATCCGAAAGCCGCGGCGAGGACATCCTCGCCGGCCTCGACCGGCTCGCCGAGGTTTGCGACGCCGGCACGCGGGTCGTCATCATCGGGCGCATGAACGACGTTGCGCTCTATCGCGAACTGGTGCGGCGCGGCGTGAGCGATTATCTGATCCAACCGGTCGGCGTGCTGCAGGTGGTGCGGGCGGTGTGCGGCTTGTACTCGGCGCCCGACGCCAAGCCGGTCGGCCGCATCATCGCCGTGGTCGGGGCCAAGGGCGGCGTCGGCGCCTCGACCATCGCCCATAACATCGCCTTCTCCATCGCCCGCGACCTCATGCTCGATGCGGTCGTGACCGATCTCGATCTGGCGTTCGGCACCGCCGGGCTCGACTTCAACCAGGATCCGCCGCAGGGCGTTGCCGAGGCGGTATTTTCGCCCGAGCGCCTGGACAACGCCTTCGTCGATCGACTGCTGGCGAAGTGCACCGATCACTTGAGCCTGATGGCGGCGCCGGCGACGCTGGAGCGGGTGTATGATTTCGGCGCCGACGCATTCGACGCGATTTTCGATTCGCTGCGCGCCACGATGCCGTGCGTCGTCGTCGATGTTCCGCATCAGTGGACCGGTTGGACCAAGCAGACGCTGATCAGCGCCGACGACATCCTGATCGTTGCCGCGCCCGATCTCGCCAACCTGCGCAATACCAAGAACCTGTACGATCTTCTCAAGGCGGCGCGGCCGAACGACCGCCGCCCGCACTACTGTCTCAACCAGGTCGGCGTTCCGAAGCGGCCCGAGGTCAAGGCCGCCGACTTCGCCAAGGCGCTTGAGCAGCAGGCCGTCGCCGTCATTCCGTTCGAGCCGCAGGTGTTCGGCGCGGCGGCGAACAACGGGCAAATGATCGCCGAGATCGCCGCGAACCACCGCATCGCCGAGATGTTCCGCCAACTGGCGCAGCGGTTGACCGCGCGTGCGGAGCAGAAGAAACGGCGCCCCGGCCTGCTGGTGCCGCTGATGCCGCTGATCGAGAAGCTGCTGCCGCGGCAGGCATAACCTTTGTTGGAGTTGCGTTGGTGTTTGGCAAGCGTCCCAATTCCGGTTCCGCTCCCGCTCTCGAGGTGCAGCAGCCGGTGGGCCCGATCCCAGCGGCGGCGCCGGCGGCCGCCGTTTCGCCTGCCGCCGAGGCCGCGCCCTCCGAAGCCGGGCGGGCGCCGTTTCCGTCCGCCGGTCTCGGCGCGCCGATCCTGGCGGCGCCGGCGCGCATCGTCACCGCCGCGCCAAATCCGCCGCCGATCCCCGCCGCGATCGATACCCGCCGCTCCGAGTCCTACTACGAAACCAAGGGCGCGGTCTTCGGCGCGCTGATCGAAGCCATCGACCTCGCGCAACTTGCCAAGCTCGACGCCGACTCCGCGCGCGAGGAAATCCGCGACATCGTCAACGAAATCGTCGCGATCAAGAACATCGTGATGTCGATCTCCGAGCAGGAGGATCTGCTCGACGACATCTGCAACGACGTGCTCGGCTACGGGCCGCTGGAGCCGCTCCTGGCGCGCGACGAGATCGACGACATCATGGTGAACGGCTCGGGCACGGTCTACATCGAAATTGGCGGCAAGATTCAAAGAACTGGCATCCGGTTTCGCGACAACCAGCAGCTCCTCAACATCTGCCAACGCATCGTCAGCCAGGTCGGCCGCCGCGTCGATGAATCCTCGCCGATCTGCGACGCGCGCCTGCCGGACGGCTCGCGCGTCAACGCCATCGTGCCGCCGCTGGCGCTCGACGGCCCGGCGCTGACCGTCCGCAAGTTCAAGAAGGATCGGCTCACTCTCGATCAGTTTGTCAAGCTGGGCTCGATTTCGCCGGAAGGCGCGGAGGTCCTCAAGGTGGTCGGCCGCTGCCGCGTCAATACCATCGTCTCCGGCTCCACCGGCTCCGGCAAGACCACGCTGCTCAATTGCCTGACCCGCTACATCGATGACAGCGAGCGCATCGTCACCTGCGAGGATGCGGCCGAACTGCAATTGCAGCAGCCGCACGTGGTGCGCCTGGAAACGCGGCCGCCAAACCTCGAAGGCGAAGGCCAGATCACCATGCGCGATCTGGTGCGCAACTGCCTGCGCATGCGGCCGGATCGGATCATCGTCGGCGAGGTGCGCGGAGCGGAAGCGTTCGACCTCTTGCAGGCGATGAATACCGGCCACGACGGCTCCATGGGGACGTTGCACGCCAACAGCCCGCGCGAGGCGCTTTCGCGTCTCGAGTCCATGATCATGATGGGCGGCTACGCGCTTCCCTCGCGAACCATCCGCGAGATGATCTGCTCCTCCATCGACGTCGTCGTTCACGGACAACGCCTGCGCGACGGCTCGCGCCGCATCACGCACATTACCGAGGTCGTGGGCATGGAGGGCGAGGTCATCATCACCCAGGATCTGTTCGTGTACGAGATCCTCGGCGAGGACGCCAACGGCAATATCATCGGCCGGCACAGGTCAACGGGCATCGGCCGCCCGAAGTTCTGGGAGAGCGCGCGCTATTACGGCGAGGACAAGCGGCTCGCGACCGCCCTCGATGCCGCCGAGGTCGGGCTCGATCCGGTCAGAGGCCAGTAGTCGAAGGACGAAGTTGCCATGCACGTCTACGTCCTTTTTGCTCTGGTGACGATCGCGATCGGCGGGGCCGCGTGGGTGTTTCTTTACCCGATCCTGTCCGGCGAGCGGCAAGCGGAGCGACGCATGGCGAGCGTCGCGCAGGTGGGGCCGCCGCCGACGCGCCTGCCGCGTTCGGGACATAAATCGCGACGGGAGCAACTCGAAGGCACGCTCAAGGAAATCGAGCAGCGGCAAAAGAAAGCCAAGCGCGTGCCGCTTGCGGTGCGCATCTCGCAGGCGGGGCTCAATTGGTCGAAGCGCCAATTCATGCTGATCGCGGCGGCGCTCGGCGTCGGCGCGTTTTTGCTCGTGCTGCCGACCGGGGCGGGTTTGCTGCCCGCGCTCGGGATCGGATTTGCCGCCGGCGGCGGCCTTCCGCTTTGGCTGCTGTCGTTCCTCAAGAAACGGCGGGAAACGCGGTTTATCAACGCCTTTCCCGACGCCGTCGACGTCATCGTTCGCGGCATCAAGGCCGGCCTGCCGCTGCTCGACAGTTTGAAGCTGATCGCCTCCGAGTCGGCGGAGCCGGTGCGCAGCGAATTCCGCGCGATCATCGAGACCCAGACCATCGGCATACCGATCGGCGACGCCTGCCTCAAGCTTTACGAGCACATGCCGCTGCCGGAAGCGAACTTTTTCGGCATCGTCGTCTCCATCCAGCAGCGCGCCGGCGGCAATCTCTCCGAAGCGCTCGGCAATCTTTCGCGCGTGCTGCGCGACCGCAAGAAGATGAAGGCCAAGATCAAGGCGATGTCGCAGGAGGCCAAGGCGTCGGCGTCGATCATCGGCGCGCTGCCGGTCGCGGTGATGACCCTGGTGTACATAACGAGCCCGAAATACATCGAGCTGTTGTGGACGGCATCGCTCGGCCGCTTGATGCTGGTCTGCTGCGCGGTCTGGATGCTGATCGGCGTGATGGTGATGCGCAAGATGATCAATTTCGATATTTGAGGCGCGTCGTGGACTCCTTCATCGACCAGTTTCTCGATCCGAAATTCTTCACCATGGTGCTCGCCGCGATTGCCGCCGGCGCGACGGTGCTCACCTTGGCGACGCCGTTCTTGGCAAGCAATACGCTGTCCAGACGCATGAAGGAGGTCGCCTTCGAGCGCGAGAAGATCCGCCAACGCGAGCGCGAGCGGTTGGCGGCGGAAAGCAGGACGGCGCTGCGGCAATCGCCGAAAGCGTACATGAAGACGGTCGTCGAAAACTTCAATCTCAGCAAATGGGTCGGCCAGAATGAAGCACATTCCATGCTCGTTCAGGCGGGCTATCGCGGGCAGGCGCCCTACGTCACCTACCTGTTCCTGCGCATGGTCATGCCGGTGGTGATGCTGATCCTTTCATTGTTTTACGTCTTCGTCGTGCTGCACCTCGATCAGCCGCTGATGATCAAGATCGGAATTGCGATCGGCGCCGCCTATTTCGGCATGTTGAGTCCCAACCTGTTCCTCAAGAACAAGATCCAGCGGCGACAGACGTCGATCAAGCGCGCGTTCCCGGATGCGCTCGACCTGTTGCTGATCTGCATCGAGTCCGGCATGTCGGTCGAGGCGGCATTCCGCAAGGTCAGCGAAGAGATCGGATCGCAGTCGGTCGCGCTCGCCGAGGAGTTCACGCTCACCACGGCGGAATTGTCCTATTTGCCGGATCGCCGCCAGGCCTATGAGAACCTCGCCAACCGCACCGGGCTCGAAGGCGTGAAGGCGGTGAGCCTCGCCTTGCAGCAGGCGGAACGCTATGGCACGCCGCTCGGCACGACCATGCGGGTGATGGCGCAGGAGAACCGCGACATGCGCATGGCCGAGGCCGAGAAGAGGGCCGCCGGCCTGCCGCCGAAGCTGACGGTGCCGATGATCCTGTTCTTCCTGCCAGTGCTGTTCGTCGTCATTCTCGGGCCGGCCGCCATCCGCGTGATGGCGCTGCAATAGGCGATATTCCGATCAATCCCGCGCCAGCGGAAATCCGGAAGAGGATCCGGACGAGGATTGTGTCGCGCCGGAACTCGCCGTGGTGTCGGGGCACCCGGTCGCGCATTCGCCTGTCGGCGATTCCCCGCGGGGACGCGCGGACAAATGAACGTCGCGGCGGCGCGCGAGCATCTGCCGCAGATAGGCGACATTGGCGGCGGCCTCCTGCGGCGGCAGATCGGCGCGCGCGATGCTCTCCGCCTCCGCGAACCGGCCTTGCAGGCCGACGACGAGCGCGAGGTTCTGCCGCACGCGCGGATCGACCGGACGTTGCGCCGCGGCGCGGCGCAGCGTCGCCTCGGCGTCGCCGAGGTCTTTCGAGAGCGCATAGGAGAGCCCGAGATTGGAAAGCACGGACGGCTCATCCGGAACGATCTTGAGCGCCGTCAAGTAGTAGCGCTGCGCCTCCGCATGCCGGCCCATCTGATCGAGGACCGCGCCTTGCGCCGACAGGATGCGCCAGTCGGGCTGATCGGGCGAGTGGGCGCGGCTGAGCACGTCGAGGGCTTGGTCATAATCGCCGGCCTCGGCCAGCGCCCGCCCATAGGCGCCGAGCACGACCTTGTCGTGCGGGCTCTGGATGGAGGCCCGCTCGAGGACCGCCACCGCCTGCGCGCGCCGTCCGGTTGCGCGCAGCGCCTGCGCGTAACGCAGCGCCACGTTGAGGTCCGCCGGATGGGCGCGATATTGCTGCCCATAGACCACGACGTCGCGCTGCCAGTCGGCATCGGAGCGGTCGGCCGGCACCAGCGACAGCGCGGCCGTCGGTTGCGTCGGTTGTGTCGTCTGGCATCCCGCCGTCGCCGCAGCGACGGCAACGACGAGCGCGGCGGGGGCGAACAGCCGTGCACAACGGGATCGGGTCGAACACATCGTGGTCGCTGCAATCATGCTGCCATGACGCCGCGGCGCCGCCGCCGGGGTCGATCGGTCATAGACCGTTAACCCTAATGGGCGGTTAACGCAGCACCATGCGTCGGGGTTTTGGCGGGCCGCCGTCCGGCCCCATTTGGCTCCGTCGCACCCGGAGCGGGGCTTGCCTCGCCGTCCCTCGGCCCCGGGGGTCGATCGGCCGGACCGCGGATTACACAGGTTGTCTTCGTGCGCTCCGCGAGACGCTTGCGCGAGGTGCCGCAGCTTCACGTCGCTTCGACGATCCGGCGCCGCCGCTTGCGACCCCTTCGAGCTGCTTTCGTCGTTGACGATCTGTCGTCAACTGTCGCGATCTTGTTAAGACCAGCGTCCGCCTTTTTATGTCCGTCGACGGCCTGCGCAACCGATCGAATCAGCCGTATGGCGCGCGGCCAACGGCGATTGTCGCCGGCGCGGCCGTCCGCGCGGCGTCATCACCGCTTGGTAAAATCATCGGCCGACTATCGGAATATGCACTTAGGCGAATCGCAAGAAATTATACCTACGCTGGCGGCATGCCCGTTCGCTGCAAATCGAGGTGGAGAGAACGGCCCGCGCGCGGGTTTCCGCTGGCGCGTTTCCTCCGTCACTGCGGCGGCGCCCATGCCGTGGAGTTTGCCCTCGTTGCTCCCGTCTTCGTCTTGCTGATTTGCATTTCCGTGGAGCTTGGCCTGATCCTGCTCACGCAATCGAACATTAACTACGCCACCGGCGACGCCTCGCGGCTCATCATGACGGGACAAGTTCAGACCGGCGCCGGCGAGTCGGTGTTTACCGACAAGATGTGCAGCGATGCCGGCGTGCTGATCACATGCGCGAACCTTGAATACAACGTGCAGTCCTGCACCTCGCCCTGCTTCTCCTCGCTCAACGCAACGGTGCAGACCAATAGCGACGGCGAGATGACCGACACGCAGTTCTCGCCCGGCGGCGCGGGGAGCGATGTTCTCGTTCAGGTCGGCTATCCGTTCCCCTGCATCATCCCGATCGCCTGCAACTACATCGCCAAGAACGGCACGCTGCTCTTGGTGTCGACGGTGGCTTTTCAGAACGAGAACTACCAATAATGATCCGCAGATTTTTCCGCCTTGGCAGCGATCGGGCCGGAACGGCCGGCATCGAATTTGCGATCGTCCTGCCGCTGATGCTGGTGTTGTCGGTCGTCGCCGTGGAGGCGACGCTGGCGGTGATGGCCAGCATGTATCTCAGCAATGCCGCGGAAGCCGTTGCCGACATTGTCGCTCAACAGTCGAGTTCGTCGAGCTGGTCGGTCGCGAACGTCTGCACGGCCGGTCAATTGTCGATGACGCCGCTGTCGGGAACGCCGCTGCAGGTTGCCATCGTCAGCGTGACGAACAGCACCGGCTCGGGCGGGTCGATCGATTGGCAGGACACCAGTTGCGGCAACGCCACGAGCATCTCCAACGCCACCTCTCTCGCCGCCAGCCTTATTCCGGACAAGAGCGACAGCGTGATTATCGTTCAGGCGACTTATCAATATACGTCGCCGATCAAGTACCTCTTCCCTTCCACGATCAGCATGTCGCAGACGTCGTATCAGCGGCCGCGATACGGAACCGTTCCTGCGCCGTCGTAGACAGCCCCCTGCAGCAACCGGGAAGCAACCGATGCGTCCGCTCACGATTATGCCTCTGATCCGCCGATTCCTGCGCGACCGCCGCGGCAACGTCTCGATCATGTTCATGCTGTTTCTGCTGCCGCTCGTGTTTTGTGCGGGAGCGGCTTACGATTACACGCGCGCGGTGCAGTTCAGAACCGCACTTCAGGGCGCAGTGGACGCGGCGGCGCTGGCTGGTGCCAGCGAATATGCCAGCCAGGAGGCGGACGGCTCCACCGCCGTGGCGGTCGCCACCAACTACATGAATTCAACCATTCAAAATCTGCCGTCCGGCAGTTCGGGGAGCTTCACCGTCACGCCGGGCACGACGACGTCAGATGGCAACAACTACGCCACCGTCGGGGTCAGCGTGACGGCACAGGTGCCGACCACCTTGATGGCCTTGGTCACGCCGTCGATGGCGGTGTCGGTGTCGGCGACCGCGGAGGAGGACTGCAACGGCAGTTGCGGCGCCGCCGGCAGCAGTTCGAGCAGCAGTTGGGGCGGCAGCGGCTCCAGCAGCAGCGGCTCGAGCAGCAGCGGCTCCAGCGGTAGCGGCTCCGGCAGCAGCGGCTCCAGCGGCAGCGGCTCCAGCGGCAGTGGCTCCAGCGGCAGTGGCTCCAGCGGTGGCTATGGCGGCAGCAGCGGCTCCAGCGGCAGTGGCTCCAGCGGCGGCTATGGCGGCAGCGGCTCCAGCGGCGGCTATGGCGGTAGCGGCTCCAGCGGTGGCTATGGCGGCGGCGGCTCCAGCGGTGGCTATGGCGGCAGCGGCTCCAGTAGCGGTGGTGGCGGCGGCGGCAGTTCCGGTGGCGGCGGTGGTGGCAGTTCCGCTGGCGGTGGTGGTGGCAGCGGCAGCGGCGGCGGCAGTTCCTCTAGCGGCGGCAGTGGCAGCAGCGGCAGCGGCGGCTCGGTTACTCTGTCGAACTAACAGAGCATGATCCGGAAAAAAGCCCGCCCCGGACTTGATCCGGGTTGGTAACCGGAAAGATCCGGGGTGGTAACCGGAAAGCCGAGATTATGTCAGCACCCGTACCGGCTTGCCGTCGAGGAAAGCGCGGATGTCGTCGACCATGCCGGCGAAATATTGCCGATAATTCTGCTCGACGACATAGCCGAGATGCGGCGTGAGCACGACATTGTCGAGCGTGCGCAGCGGATGCGCGAGCGGCAGCGGCTCGACGTCGAAAACGTCGAGGCCGGCGCCGGCGATGCGCTTTTCGCGCAACGCGGCAATGAGCGCGGCCTCCTCGACGATCGGGCCGCGCGAGGTGTTGATGAAATAGGCGCTCGGCTTCATCAGGCCGAGCTCTCGGGCGCCGATCAGGCCGCGCGTGCGCGGCGACAATTGCAGGTGAATGCTGAGCACGTCGGCGCGGCGGAACAGGTCATCGCGGCCGACATGCTCGACGCCCGCCTCCTTGCACCTCTCCGGCGTGAGATTCTGGCTCCAGGCGATGACGTTCATGGCCAAGGCCCGACCGATCCCGGCCATCCGCGCGCCGAGCCGGCCGAGGCCGAGGAGCGCGAGCGTCATGCCTTCGAGGTCGAGGCCGATCGTGGTTTGCCAGGCGGCGCCGGCCCTGAGCCGCGCGTTCTCGTAGCCGATGCGGCGGGTGAGTTCGAGGATGAGGCCGACGGCGATGGCGGCGGTCGCCTGGCCGAAGCCGGGCGTGCCGCAGACCACGACGCCGCGCGCCTTCGCGGCTTCGACATCGATGGCGGCGTTGCGCATTCCGGTCGTGATCAGGAGCTTGAGATCGGGGAGCGCGTCGATCACCGCGCGCGGAAAGGCGGTGCGCTCGCGCATGGCGCAGACGACGGCAAAGCCCCGCAGCGCCGCGACGACCTTGTCGGCGGAGCCGAGATGGTGGTTGAACACCTCGATCTCCACGTCGCCTCTGATCTTCGACCAGTCGGCCATGGTGAGCGCGACGTTCTGGTAATCGTCGAGAATGGCGCAGCGCAGCGGCATGTCTTCCTCGTTCCGGGGTGGGGCGGAGCGCGCCGAAGAAGGCGCGCGAGCCTGGACTTCTACAATACGAAGTCCGCCCGATCGATTCTCCTTTGGTCAATCCGGCGCCGACCGAGGCCGGAACCGGGCATCCACAGCCCCGGCGCCGGGAATATGAATTGCGGACTCGCCGCTGTACGGCGATCCGCAATGACAGGATGCAATGACAGGATAAAGCGATGATTTCGTTTTCGTATAAGCCCGCCCGGCGTGGCGGCTTGGCGTTACGCGCGCAACTCGGCCATCTCGCGCCGGCCGGGCGCCGCGGTCGCGGCTGCCGGGGAGGCGGAGGTCGCAGTGCCGGCGCGCTTGGCGCGCCATTTCGGGCCGGGCCCGCGCATATAATGCAGTTCCGGCCGGTAGGGATCGAACATATTTCCGAACGTGCGCCGCAGCTCGCGAATGGCTTTGGCGAAATCACGCGCCATGACACGCTCCCGCTTCCCGCACCCGCTTGTTCGCGCCGACGCGCTCGAACTGCCCAAAGGCGCGGGTTTGCCGCAAAATGTCGGCGAAAAATCATTAAAATTCGGTGTGACGTGGACGCCGGCGCGGCCGGCGCGCGACGCAAATATGATCAAGCTTTACCAAGTCTTGCCGCGGCCCCGCGGGTCGAGACGTGCGAGTGCAGGTCGTTCCCAAGCGGTTGCGGCAGCCTGCCCTGCGCCGGCGCTCATTAGAGCGGGATGACTTATCTTCGCAATCGTCATCCCGCTCTCAGCTTTTGTATTGTCGCGCGTCCGGACGGAAAACCGGCTCCCACTTTTCCTGGACGCGCCTTCTTTATGTTTTGTCGCGCGTCCGGACGGAATACCGGTTCCCACTTTTCCTGGATGCGCCCTCTTTATGTTTTGTCGCGCGTCCGGACGGAAAACCGGTTCCCACTTTTCCTGGACGCGCCCTCTTTATGGTTTGTCGCGCGTCCGGACGGAAAACCGGTTCCCACTTTTCCTGGACGCGCTTCTTGCCGTCGGCGCGGGGCCTCGCTACATGAACGGCGGATTCTCCCGAAATGAACGCTTTTGCCGGCGCGCCCCGGTGCGCCTGATGCAACGGCGCAAGCGAGAGGGCGGGGCGCCCGACCTGAAACCAAAATGGCGCGTCAATTCATTTATCATATGCAGGGGCTCTCCAAGACCTATCCGGGCAACCGCAAGGTCCTGGAGAACATCAACCTGTCGTTCTACCCGGACGCCAAGATCGGCGTGCTCGGCGTCAACGGCGCCGGCAAATCGACGCTGCTGCGCATCATGGCCGGGCTCGACACGGAATTTTCCGGCGAAGCCTGGGCGGCGCCGGGCGCGAGCGTCGGCTACCTGGCGCAGGAGCCGCAGCTCGATGCGGCGAAGAACGTGCGCGACAACGTGATGGATGGAGTCGCCTCGCAGCGGGCGATCCTCGATCGCTACAACGAGCTTGCCGCGAACTATTCCGAGGCGACCGCCGACGAGATGACCAGGCTGCAGGACGAGATCGAAGCCAAGGGGCTGTGGGATCTCGATTCCAAGGTCGATCAGGCCATGGAGGCGCTGCGCTGCCCGCCGGATTTCGCCGATGTCGCGCAGCTCTCCGGCGGCGAGCGCCGCCGCGTCGCGCTCTGCCGGCTGCTTTTGCAACAGCCGGACCTGCTTCTGCTCGACGAGCCGACCAACCATCTCGATCCCGAGTCGGTCATGTGGCTCGAAGGCCATTTGCGCAATTATCCGGGCGCCATCCTCCTCGTCACCCACGACCGCTATTTTCTCGACAACGTCACCGGCTGGATTCTCGAGCTCGATCGCGGCCGCGGCATTCCCTATGAGGGCAATTATTCGTCGTGGCTCGGCCAGAAGCGCAAGCGGCTCGAACAGGAGGGCCGCGAGGAGGAAGCGCGCCGGCGCACGCTCGCGCGCGAGCAGGACTGGATCGCCGCCTCGCCGCGCGCGCGGCAGGCGAAGTCGAAGGCGCGCTATCAGCGCTACGAGGAGCTTTTGGCGCAAGCCGCGGACAAGGGAACGCAGGGCGCGCAGATCGTGCTCCCGGTGGCCGCGCCGCTCGGGCAGAAGGTGATCGACTGCGAGCGTCTGCGCAAAGGTTTCGGCAACAATCTGCTCATCGACGATCTCAGCTTCCGGCTGCCGCCGGGCGGCATCGTCGGCGTGTTCGGCCCGAACGGCGTCGGCAAGACCACGTTGTTTCGCATGATCGTCGGCGCGGACAAGCCGGACGGCGGCACGATCAGCATCGGCGAATCGGTGCAGCTCGGCTACGTCGATCAGTTGCGCGATACGCTCGACGGCAAGAAGACCGTGTGGGAGGAGATTTCCGGCGGCCTCGACCAGCTCCGGCTCGGCAAGCGCGAGGTCAATTCGCGCGCCTATTGCGCCGCCTTCGCCTTCAAGGGCGCCGACCAGCAGAAGAAGGTCGGCGAGCTTGCCGGCGGCGAACGCAACCGCGTGCATCTCGCCAAGATGCTCAAGTCGGGCGCCAACGTGCTGCTGCTCGACGAGCCGACCAACGATCTCGACATCGACACGCTGCGCGCGCTGGAAGAGGCGCTCGAGGATTTCGCCGGCTGCGCCGTGATCGCCAGCCACGACCGCTGGTTCATCGACCGCCTCGCCACCCACGTGCTCGCCTTCGAGGGCGACAGCCACGTCGAATGGTTCGAAGGCAATTTTCAGGACTACGAGAAGGACAAGATGCGCCGCCTCGGCGTCGATTCGCTGGTGCCGACGCGGATCAAATACAAGAAGTTCAGCCGGTGACGCGGCCGCCGTCGGTGCCGCGAATTGATTTTTTGCACCATCGGTCGGCATTGTGTCGGTCGCGTTGAGCGCAAACCGCACGGGAGGGACTCATGGTCAGATTGGTTACGCGTGGGCGGTTCACCGCGAATTACGCCAAGGGGCTGGTTGCCGCACCGGAGGACCGGGAGCCGGCTGTGCGGAAGCTGGTCGAGGGGATCGGGGGCAAGCTTCTCAACTTTTACTTCACGACCGGCGAGACCGACTTCCTGCTCGTCGCGGAGGCTGCCGAGGCGGAATCCCTGATCGCAGCGCTGCTCGTAGCCGAGGCGGCGGGCATGATTTCCGACGTGACCACTTCAAGGGCTTGGACAGGCGCGGAATTCAAGACGGTTGCCAACAAGGCTGCCAAAGCAGCAGGAGCGTATCGAGCCCCTGGCAAGAGCTGAGCACGAGAAGCGATCGGCGCTTATTGCCTGACGCCCAACCACGTGCATCTGATCATGGTGCCGCTCCTGCGGCGGCGGAAAGTGGCTGCTTCACCGCGGCTGAATTCCATGAACTCGTCAGTGGTCATGCCGCCGCGTATGATCCGGCGCTTGGCCAAGGCGCGCAGTCTTTCCTCATATTCGGACGCCTTGTCCGGATGGCCGACATAGACGCCGCCCGCCGCCGTGGCGCGGACAACGACCTTGTCGCCGGGCTTGATCCCGGCGGCATCGCGCACGCTCTTGGGTATCGTCACTTGTCCTTTGGACGTAACGGTCGTGATCACTGCCGGCGGTCAACAATGCTTACGCCACCTCGCGCGTTGCCGGCGCGGCGAGCACGACGCGCGGGTCGCGCGCGAGCCACAGCGAGACCGCGATTTTTCCCTCCGGTCCGGGCGGCAGCGTCTGCTGGCGCACGAGGTCGAGCCCGGCGGCTTCGAGCCATTGCGTGACCGTCTCGGCGGCGAAGCCGAGGCGGCGATGCGCGTGCTCCTGGCGCAGGAACTCGAGCTGGTGCGGCGCGAAATCGACGATCAGCAGGCGCCCGCCCGGCCGCAGCACGCGCGTCGCCGCGCCGATGGCGCGCGCGCCGTCGTCGAGGAAGTGCAGGACCTGATGGATGATGACGACGTCGAAGGAATCGCGCGGCAGAGCGAGGTCGTTGATGTCGCCGTGGCGCACGCTGCAATGCTTGAGGCCGGAGCGGTCGAGACGCGCGCGGGCGAGCGCCAGCATGTCGAGCGACAGATCGAGGCCGAGGCCGCGCTCGATATCGGCGCCGAAGAGTTCGAGCATGCGGCCGGTGCCAGTGCCGAGATCGAGCAGCGAACGGATCGGCGCCGCGCCGAGCGCGGCGCGGATCGCGGCTTCGACCGCGGCGTCGGCGACGTGCAGCTTGCGGATCCGATCCCATTCGGCGGCGTGGCGGCGGAAGTAATTCTGCGCGGCGGCGGCGCGCGCGGCGCGCACGGCGGCGAGCCGCTCGCGGTCGCGGGCGAGGACCGGGTCGTTGCTGTCGAGCCGCGCGATGAGCGCGCGCGCGATGTCGCCGCCGCTGCCGCGCTCGCCGAGGCGGAAGAATGCCCACGACCCCTCGCGGTGGCGCTCGACCAGCCCGGCCGCGGCGAGGAGCCGCAAGTGGCGGGAAAGGCGCGGTTGCGATTGGCGCAGGATCGCAGTGAGGTCGGAGACGGTGAGTTCGGCCTCGGCGACGAGCGCGAGGAGCCGCAGACGCGTCGGTTCGGCCGCGGCCTTGAGCATCGCGGTCAACGCCGGAAAGGTCAGCGGCATGAGATCCATCGGAGCCGCGCGGGTTGGTTCGGGAGGACATAAGGGTATTTTTATGCGCTTAGGCGCGCAAGAGGCTCATGGGGTATTTCCCACGAGCTGCCGGATTTGCCAGCGGACAGGCCACTGGCGGCTGCGGAAGGCGCGTGCGAATCTCGCCGATCATGGTCGAGGCGGACGCAAACCACGAGACCGGCGGCCTGCGCGCAGGCGAAGTCGCCGTCGAGCTGCCGGCGCGGTTCGACGCCGCGCTCTATTACATCGGGCGCATCCGCACCCCTTGGCAACGGCGCCAAGACTGTCCGAAGAACCCGCGCGAATCGGACGCGGTGTGCAGCATCGAGCTCGATCCGCGCTGGGTCGAAGGTCTCACGGGCTTGGAGACCGTGAGCCATGTGGTGGTGCTTTATTGGATGGACCGGGCGCGGCGCGACCTCGTGCTGCAGGCGCCGCACCATTATGCCGAACGCCGCGGCACCTTTGCGCTGCGTTCGCCGGTGCGGCCCAATCCGATCGCCGTGTCGGTGGCGCGGCTCGTTCGCATCGACGGCAACACGCTCTCGGTCGTCGGGCTCGATTGCCTGGACAACACGCCGCTTCTCGACATCAAGCCCTATTTCGCCTCGACCGACTCGGTGCCGGAGGCCGCCGTCGGCTGGCACGCGGGACGCAAGCGCTGAGTGCCTGCCATCCTCCCTCCCACAGCCCGCGGCGGAGGCGCGTCACCGACACCGCGACGCGGCCCTTGACATTGGTCACAGTTTCGGTTACAAAGGCCGAATCTCGCTTGCGTGCAGGACGGCAGCCGGCGACCCCGGCTGACGGAGCGAGAGCGGTTCCCGCGGGCGGGGGCTCGTCACCGCCGCTCCCGGGCGGCTCCGGGGACAAACGCCCGGCCGGCATCACGACCGGTCTGCGAGAAGCTCGCTGGACTGGGACAGGACGGAGCGGGTAACGCCCGCCAGTGACGCATGATCTTTTTGCATCATGTGCCGCGCCGCGCGCGATCTTTCAAACCATCGGGATCGCGCGCCCCGGCCGCGTCCCAGGAAGCGCGTGACTGGAGCTGAGCTGCGGCGTTGGCTCGCTGCAGCAAGTGCCGCGGTGGGACGCCGACAGGCGAGCGCGCTCCGCCGAGCGCGAGCCGCGCCCGTCAGGCGCGGAAAATGGATCAATGCGCCTGCCGGCGTTCCGCTTCCCTTTTGCTTGACGCGCATGATCGTGATGGAAGCCGGTGCCACCGCCGGCCAAGTCCGACGGGGATCATGCCCTCAAGGCGGCGTTCGCGCATGGCGTCGGCATGGCTCGGGCGCGCTCGCGTCGCGAGAAGGAATGTCTTTGTCCTTTTGCGGCGGGCGATCCGCAAGCGGGGAGTGTCGTGGCGAAAGCGTTCTCAGAACAGTGGCGGCGCTGCGCCGAGCGGCAGCAGGCCGAGAAAGACCAAGCCGTCGACGACGCGCAGCGGCCGCGCGTAAGGCGGAAGGAAAGCGTGTTCCGTCAATTCGTTCGTGAGATTATTCGGCGCCATAAGCTTGCGCTACTGCGCCCTACGGGATGATTCAACTCACCGCACGGCGCGAGGGCTTCGGCACGGCATGGCCGAGATCGCGGGCGGCCTCGATCCAGGTGATGATCGCGTCCTGGATGTTGGCAACGGCCTCTTCGGGCGTCGCCCCGTCGCTCATGCAGCCCGGCAGATCGGGTGCCGTCGCCAAAAAGCCTCCTCCCTCCTCTTTTGGAAGAGGCTCGACCATGATCGGATATTCGAGCCTGCTCATGGCTGCTTCCGCACCGCATCGATGAACGCGACGAGTTTCCGAATATATACGGGTTTGATCGGACGTTTATAGGGGATGGTCGCCGGAACAGCACAGCTCGGGCGCGCTCGCGTCGCGAGAACGAATGTCTTTGTCCTTTGCGGTGGGCGATCCGCAAGCGGGGAGTGTCGTGGCGAAAGCGCCCTCAGAACAGCGGCGGCGCTGCGCCGAGCGGCAGCAAGCCGAGAAAGACCGAGCCGTCGACGACGCGCAGTGGCAGAAGGATCGCCGGCTTGTTGTCGATCTCGGTCGGCTGGCCCATCTTCTTGAAGTTTTCGATCAGGCTCGCGTTTGTCGTCTCGCGAACGGCGTCGCCCAATCCCGGCATCAGGCGATCGAGCGTGCTTGGGCCTTGCCGGGAGGCGCCGTTCGCGCCGGCCAGCCGGTCGATGCCGCGCTCGATCGCCCGGTCGAGGCCCAGATCCGGGACGATGTGCTCGACGCCGACGACGGCGATGCGGATCAATCCGTCGAGCCTGCCATGGGCGTTGATGCTGAGATTGCCGATGCCGACGACGAGGGCGTCGCTACGGGCGATGCGCAGCGACTTGATCTCGATGCCGCCGCCCGCCGCCTGCATCTCGCGGAAGCGATCGGCCCACGGCTTGGGCGCGAGATTCTTGAGGCCGCGCAGCACGACGTCGATGTCGACCTCGATCGGCCGCGCGGTCAGGGGATGCAGGGTCGGCGCCGTCGCCGCCGCCAGGCGCAGAACGACCTCGATCACCGGATTGTCGCGCGGCGAGCCGGCGATCATGCGGCCTTGCAACTCCGCACGTTCGGCCGTGAACAATGTCGCCGCGCCGGCGCCGGGCGCGGCTTCACGATCGAGACGAGGCGTGTCGAGCCGCACCGATACGCTCTCCGGATCGGGCGGCCGCCCGCGCACGGTGAGACGCGCGCGCGACCAGTTGGCGACGAGGCTCGGCGGCTTATCCCGTTCCGCCAGCGTCAGCGGGCCGGTGACGTCGCCGATCAGCCGCGTCGGATTGAAGACCTCCGCCGCGAAGGTGACGGCCTTCGCCCTGGCGGTGAATTGCGGCCGGTTATTTCTGATTTCGGCGGCGGCATCGGCGCAGCGCGCTTCGATGCGGAGCGGAAATCCACCGATCGCCTGCGCGGCGCAAGAATAGACGCGACCCGCGGCGGCCTCCCGCTCCAGCCACCCGGCGAGCGTGCGGTCGGCAACCGCGGCGGCGTCGTACCAGAGCCAGACCCATGCGAGAGCGACCACGATCACGATCGCGAGCGCAACGAGCACCGGCCCCAGCCGTCGGCGCCGGACGGGACCGGAGCGCTTGCGCGCGGCCCGGCCCTGCGCTTGCATCATATTGAGGGGAGATTCTCCTGGCATCGTCACTCTTCGCCTGCCGAGTGCGGCGGTTCAAAGACAAGAGTCGCAGATCCGCGCCATTGTGCCGCCTTGGTCATCCTGCTAGGCGAGCGGAAGTCGAGCCGGGAGTCAAACGAAGGTGAAGACCGCGGCAGATAAGAATGGCGCCGAGGACCTTTGGGTGTTCGGCTACGGCTCGCTGATGTGGCGGCCCGGTTTCGATTTTCTCGAGCGCGTGCCGGCGCGGCTCGTCGGGTTGCACCGGGCGCTCTGCGTCTATTCATTCGTCCATCGCGGCACGCCGGAACGGCCGGGCCTGGTGCTCGGGCTCGATCGCGGCGGCATGTGCCGCGGCGTCGCCTTTCGCGTCGCCGCCGCGGCGCGCGCCGAAACCGTCGCCTATTTGCGCGCCCGCGAGCAGGTCACCACGGTTTATCTGGAAGCGATGCGGCGGATCGAGCTGGAAGAGGAAGCGCGGCGGCAGGTGCGCGCGCTTTGCTTCATCGTCGACCGCAGCCACGTGCAGTATGCCGGACGGCTTACGCCGGGCGAGTGTCTGCATCACGTGCGGCAGGGTCACGGCCGCTCCGGGCCCAATCGCGACTACGTGCTCGAAACGGTCCAGGCGCTGGAAGCGCTGGGCTACCGCGAGACCGACCTGCATCTCATCGCCGAGCGCCTGAGTTCAGGAGTGAGTAATCAGTCATCAGATCAGATGCAGGGAAAGATTGAGCGTTCTGATTACTGATTGCTGATCCCTGCTTCGGCGACCAGCCGCGCGGTCGCTTCCTCCAATACGCTTTGCAGGCGCAGGAGGAAGGTCCGTTTGTCGAGCCCGGGCGGGATCGGGTCGAGGACTTCGACCAGCACGGTGCCCGGCAAGCGGCGCAGCGAGCGCCGCGGCCAGAACAATCCGGAATTGAGCGCCACCGGCACGCAGGGCAGGCCGGTTTCGCCGTAGAGATAGGCGACGCCGGAGAGATAACGGGGCGCGGCGCCCGGCGCTCGCCGCGTGCCCTCCGGGAAGATCACGATCTGCCGCGAGCGCTTGATCTCTCCGCGCGCCAGCGCGCTCATGCGCGCCAACGCCGCCACCGGGCTGCCGCGGTCGATCGGGATCATTCGCGCCTTGCGGGCGAGCCAACCGAACAATGGAAGCCACATCAACTCGCGCTTGAGAACGAACGTCGGATCGCGCAGGATCTCGAACAGCGCGAACGTCTCCCACAGCGATTGGTGCTTGCAGGCGACGATGCACGCTCCTTGCGGAACCTTGTCGCGGCCGCGCCATTCGACGTCGATGCCGCAGACGACCCGCAACAGCCACAGCGTGCTCCGGGCGTAGGCGCGGAGGACACCGAGCAGGAACGAACGGGGCAGCACGATGGTCGGCAGGGCGACGATCATGCGCACGGTGATGTTGACGTAGAACAGCGCGTTGAAGAGCAGCGAGCGGGCGAGAATGGAATGCTTCACGTGATCGCCGTCAGCGCGCCCGCGCGTCGGAAACCCGATCGCTTCCGGCTGCGGCCGCGACCGAGTCGAAGCGCATGCGCATCTTGGCCAGAAGGTATTTGAAATATTCCGACAGGACCAATCTGGTGGTGTCGCCGTTCGACCACCACGGCTCGATGCGCAAGCGGTCGGAGACGACCGGATAGGGGATGAGCGCCGCGTCCGGCAATTGGTGCGCGATCTCGGCGAGCGCGCGCGGCATGTGATAGGCGGAGGTGACGATAATGAGCGAGTGGAAGCCGCGGTCGGTCGCCCAGCGCCGCGTCTCCACCGCGTTGCCGAGCGTGTTGAGCGCGGAATAGTCGAGATCGACGCAACAAGTAAGGACGCGGTCGTAATCGGCGACCCGGCGGGCGATGTCGGCCGTGGTGGTCCCCGGATTGACGCCGGTGATGAGCAGGCGTTTGCCGCGCCCGGCGGCGAGCAGCTCGAGCGCGTCGGTGACGCGCGCGGTGCCGCCGGTCAGCACCACGATGCCGTCGGCGCCGCGGTCGAGCACGACCTCGTCGCTCGGCAAAATCCAGATGAAAGCCATAAAGCCGACAACGAGAGCGATGCCGCAGAGGACGGCAAGCCTGAGAGCAACCGTGGTGATGCGCCGCGTTCTGACGGCGCCCCTAAGGCTGAGCATCGCGCGCCTCCCCGGCGCCAAATCTCGTCCCAATGGCCGGCATCGGCATCGAACTCGTCACCGGCCCGAAACATTACCGCAATTCCGGCGGCAGTTGATCGTTTCCCCGACCTTCAATCAATGATCTCCAAGGTGCGGTTGACGGTATGGCGCGAGGCCAGCGCCGTCACCAAGGCCATGAACACGATCAGGGCCAGGATCGCCAGGTAGCCGGCGACGCCGATCGAGATGGTCCCGATCAGAGCGGCGACTTCGTCGCCTCCCGGCGTCCCCGTCAGCCACGTGTTCGCCGCTTCCGCGACGCCGAACAATAAGATCGCCGTCCCGCCGCCGAGCGCGGCGCCTTTGAAGCCGAGCATGAGGAAATGGCGCTGGAACTGGCCGCCGACGAAGCCGTCGGTGGCGCCGACGTAATGCAGCACTTCGATGATCGGCCGGTTGGTCGCGATCGCGCCGCGCGTGGCGAAGGTCACCGAAAGCACGGTCGCGGCCAGCACCAGGGCAAAGACCGCGATGCCGGCCGCCGCCGCCGTCCCGGCCATGGTGCGCATGCGATCGATCCAGCGGCGATGATCGTCGAGGCTCGCCGCGGGAACCTGCGCCGCGAGCGCCGTGCGCACCGCGGCGAAATCCGGCTTGGCCCCGGGAAAGAGCTTGACCACGATCAGGCGCGGTATCGGCAGCTCGTCGAGGGAAAGGCCGCCGCCGAGCCACGGCTCGACGAGTCGCGCCGATTCCTCCTTCGTATAGGCGCGCGCGGCGGCGATGCCGGGCGCCGCGCGCGCGATCGCGATCGCCTTGCTCACGTCCGCCTCGACGTTGCGCCCCGGCACGGGACGAACCTGGATGGTCACCTCGCGGGCGACGTCGGATTGCCAGTCGCTCGCGGCGCCGATGACCAGCATCACGGCTCCGGTGGTGAGCGAGGCGAGGAAGGTCATGATCGCGACGACCGCGGCGAGCGAGCGACCGGCGAGCGAGCTTTTGGGAATGATCGACGCGCCGGCGTGCGGCGCGCGAGCCGGCACCGGCGGCGCGTCCAAATGGTCCCACGGCTCTGCCATGGTCTCGATCGGCTCAGTCATAGACATGCAGGCGTCCCTCGTGCAGCACCAGCCGGCGGGCGTCGAACTCGTCCATCAGCGCGATGTCATGGGTGGCGATGACGACGGCGGTGCCCGTTTTGTTGAGCTCGACGAACAGCCGCAGCAAGCGTTGGCCGAGATTGGGATCGACGTTGCCGGTCGGCTCGTCGGCGAGCAGAATTTGCGGGCGCGCGATCACCGCCCGGGCGATGGCGGCGCGCTGCTTCTCCCCGCCGGAGAGAATCGGCGGCAACGCCCCCATGCACTCGCCGAGGCCCACCCATTGCAGCAACTCGACGACTTCCGCGCGGTACTGCGCCTCCTCCTTGCCGAGGACGCGCAACGGCAGCGCCACGTTCTCGTAGGTGGTCATGTGGTCGAGCAGCCGGAAATCCTGGAACACGATGCCGATCCGCCGCCGCAAGGTGGCGCGGCCGTCCTTGCTCAGCGTCGCGGCGTCCTGGTCGAACAAGGTGATCAGCCCGCGGGTCGGCCGCAGCGACAGGAACATCATGCGCAGCAGCGAGGTCTTGCCGGCGCCGGACGGCCCGGTGAGGAACTGGAACGAATGCCCGTCGATGCCGAAGGTGAGGTCGCGCAGGATCTCGGGGCCGAGCCCGTAGCGCAAGCCGACATTGTCGAACCGGATCACACCGTCCCTCTGGGAATCTCCGCCGCCGGCTGGCTGGCCGACTGATTCGCCCTTCCGGCCAACTTACCATCCGGTTGCGGGGAGGGCTTGCCGGGCCGGCTTCGGGCCGCTTGGTTTCCAATTCGTTAACGGATCGGGCGCTAGGTTCGCCGCCAAAGGTAACGCGCTCCTGATTCGCCGATGCTGATCGTCTGCCCGACCTGCGCTACTTCCTACAATGTGGAGCCGGCAAGCCTGCTGCCGAACGGTCGCCAAGTGCGCTGCCTGCGCTGCTACACGGTCTGGGGCGCGGCGCCGAGCCATGCCGAAAAGCTCCTCGCCGCCGCCGCCGCCATCGGCCCCGCGCGCGCCATTGCAGAGGACGTGGCGGAGCGGTTTGGCGCCGAGCAGATCGCGCAACCTCCCGCACAATTCCTCCATGCGCCTGCCGCCGAAGCGGCGAATGGATTCGCCTCGGTCGATGCTCCCGCGGACCAGGTGCACGACGAGGCGCCGCCGGCGGATGGTCGACCTTTGGCGGCGGCCGAGGAGCACGAGGCGCCATCTGCGGCAATCGAGGGCGAAGCTTCCGCCGAGGAGACCCGCGAATCTGCAGAGGTGGAAGCGCCGCCGATCGCGCCCGTCGACATCGACGACGGGCGACCGCCGGTCGAAGTCGAAGCCGCCGCCGTTGTCGAGCACCAAGCCGCGCCGCACGGCGAGGACATCGAGACCGTTGCGGCGCGGCGGTACCGGCGCCGCGTCAAGCGGCCGCAGATGCTTTGGCCGCTATCGCGCCTGCAGACCGGCATCCTGGCGCTCGCCCTGATCGACGCCGTCCTCCTCGGCTGGCGCAGCGACGTCGTGCGCGCCTTGCCGCAGACCGCTTCCCTCTACGCCGCGATGGGTTTGCCGGTGAACCTGCGCGGCCTCGCCTTCGACGGCGTCGTCACCACCACCGAACAGCATGAGGGCGTGCCGATCATCGCGGTTGAAGGAAATATCGTCAACAAAGCCGGCAAGACCGTGAACGTGCCGCACCTCAAATTCATCCTCCGCAACGCCGCCAAGCAGGACATCTATTCCTGGACCGCCGTGCCCCCGCGTCAGGTGCTGCCGCCGGGCGAGGCCGTCTCGTTTCGCGCCCGGCTCGCTTCGCCGCCGCCGGAGACGCGCGACGTGCTGGTGCGTTTCGTCAACCGCCGCGACCTGCTGGCCGGAATGTACTGACGCCATGGCGCGCATTCTCATCGCCGAAGACGAAGAGGCGTTATGCGCGCTGTGCGCGCGCGCTCTTGCCGGCGACGGCCACGAGGTCAAGATCGCATGCGACGGCAGCGAGGCGCTCGACCTGCTCGTCCGCGAGCAGGGGTGCTTCGATCTCCTCATCACCGACATTCGCATGCCGATCATGGACGGCATCGCGCTGGCGCTGGCCGCGGGGCGCGATTTTCCCGAGCTTACCATCCTGTTGATGACCGGCTACGCCGATCAGCGCGAGCGGGCGCATGGCCTCGACGCCATCATTCACGATGTGATCGCCAAGCCGTTCTCGGTCGCCGCGCTGCGCGACACGGTGAACGAAGCGCTGACGGTCACGGCGCGCTGAGGCGAATCCGGCTCAGTCGTCGTCCGATGCCGCGTAGGGCCGCGGCAGCGGCGCGAGCGGCAAATCCGGATGCGGCCGGCCGAAATCTGGCGCCGGCGAATCCTGGCCGATCTCGACGATGCCGCGGCGAATGGCGCGGGTGCGCGCGAAATGCGCGAACAAGGCGTCGCCGTCGCCGCGGCGGATGGCGCGGGCGAGCTGGGCGAGGTCCTCGTTGAAGGTGCCGAGCATTTCTAGCACGGCGTCCTTGTTGGCGAGGAACACGTCGCGCCACATAGTCGGGTCGGACGCGGCGATGCGGGTGAAGTCGCGAAAGCCGCCGGCGGAGAATTTGAGCACCTCGGAGCGGGTCACCTCGGCAAACTCGTCGGCGGTGCCGACGATCGTGTAGGCAATGAGATGCGGCAGATGGCTGGTGATCGCCAGCACCAGGTCGTGGTGCGCGGCCGGCATGGTCTCGACATTGGCGCCGAGCGCGCGCCAAAACGCGGCCAGGCGCTCGACGGCGGCGGGATCGGCGCCTTCGGGCGGAGTGAGAATGCACCAGCGGCCGACGAACAGCGCCGCGAAGCCGGCGTCCGGGCCGGAATTCTCGGTGCCAGCGACCGGATGCGCCGGCACGAAATGCACGCCCGCCGGAACGTGCGGCGCCATGTCGCGCACGACCGCCGA
Source organism: Xanthobacteraceae bacterium (assembly GCA_030037895.1). Lineage (GTDB taxonomy): Bacteria > Pseudomonadota > Alphaproteobacteria > Rhizobiales > Xanthobacteraceae > BOG-931. The sequence continues at coordinate 26,951 of JASHPW010000052.1, forward strand.
TTTGACGGAACCGACGTCGGAGACGATCGCGCCGCGCGCAAGATGCGGGCCGATCTCTGCGGCGACCGCGCCGCAGGCGCCGACCGGAACGCAAACGATGACGAGGTCGGCGCCTTCGACCGCAGCGGCATTGTTCTCGACCACCTGGTCGGCGAGCCCAAGCTCGGCGACGCGTCTGCGCGTGGCGGCGGAGCGCGCCGTCGCCACGATCTCCCGCGCAACACCCTGGGCGCGCGCCGCGCGCGCAATCGAGGAGCCGATCAGGCCGGTGCCGATCAAAGCGAGGCGGTTGAACAACGTTGCGGATTCGGTCATGTGACGTCTCCGCTTGCTCCGTGTGCTCCCTCTCCCTGCCGGGGAGAGGAATCATTGCTCGCGCGATCGGAGACATCAGCCCCCTCCCGACGTGCTGCGCACGTCGGCCTCCGCCGCAAGGGAAGAGGCAACCGCGAAAGCATTTTGCTCCGAAACCTTTCTACTGCGCCCACGGTCCCAAAAACTCTTTCAGCGCCGCGACGACCAAACGATTTGCTTCCTCGGTGCCGACGCTCATGCGCAGCGTGTTCGGCAGCTTGTAGGGCCCGAGCCGGCGCAGGATGAGACCCCGCGCGGTGAGGAAGGCGTCCGCCTCCTTGGCGGTCCGCCCCTTCGCTTGCGGAAAATGGATCAGCAGGAAATTGGCGGCGCTCGGCGTCACTTTCAGTCCGAGTTGTCCGATTTCCTGATTGAGCCAGCCGAGCCAGCGCGTGTTGTGCTCGCGCGCGCGCTCCTGATGGTCCAAATCCTCGATCGCCGCGACGCCGGCGGCGATTGCGGGCGCATTGACGTTGAACGGGCCGCGAATGCGGTTGACGGCGTCGACGACGTGGGCGGGGCCGAACATCCAGCCGAGCCGTAGCGCCGCGAGGCCGTGGATCTTGGAGAACGTGCGGGTCATAACGACGTTCTCGTTGGTGGCGACAAGCTCAATGCCGGACTCGTAGTCGTTGCCGCGGACATACTCCGCATAGGCGGCGTCGAGCACGAGCAGCACGTGCGCCGGCAGGTTGCGGTGCAGCCGCTTGACCTCGTCGAAGGAGATGTAGGTGCCGGTCGGATTGTTCGGATTGGCGAGGAAAACGACCTTGGTCTTCTTGCCGACGGCGGCAAGGATCGCATCGACATTGGCGGTGTAGTCGGTCTCCGGCGCGGCGACCGGGCGCGCGCCGGCGCCGAGCGTCGCGATCGGATAAACCAGGAACCCGTGCGTGGTGTGGATCGCCTCGTCGCCGTCGGCGAGATAGGCGCGCGCCAGCAAATTCAACAGGTCGTCGGAGCCCGCCCCGCACACGATGCGATCCGGATCGAGCCCGAATGCACGCCCGATCGCCGCGCGCAGCTCGCTCGCGGAGCCGTCGGGATAGTTCTGCAAATCCGCGGCGACGGCTTTATAGGCCGCGACCGCGCGCGGGCTCGGCCCGAGCGGCGTCTCGTTCGACGACAGCTTGAATACCTTGGCCGCGCCCGCGGCTTTGCTCTTGCCGGGCACATAGGCCTCGATCTCGAGCACGCCGGGCCGCGGCTGGGGACGCAGGACGCTCATCGCTCATTATTCCGTTCCTCCCTTTGGCGGGAGGATGATTACCCTTTATGCGGCACCGTATAGCGGGTCGCGTGGCTGCCGACGAGGGCTCTCGAGCGGATCGAGGCGCCGGTGCCGACGAGCGCCGCGGCGACCGCATCGATGCCGCCGCGCTCGACGGAAACGAGCAAGGCGGCGCCGTCGAAGGCGCGGTCGGGGACCGCGATCGCGTCGGCGAGGCCGGCGAGGCGGTCGACCGCAGCCGCGCTCCAGCCGGCGATCCGCACGCTCCACACTTCGGTTTCGGTCACCATGGCGTCGGCCGCGACGCGCGAGATGACGAAGACCGGCATGGCGGCCGGATGATCGGCGCGCTCGACGAACGGCAACCGGGCGATGATCTTCGGCGCGGCGGCGAATTCGAGCGCCGTCCACCACGGCCCGGCGCCGGCGATGGCGAAGGCGGGAACGAGGCCGAGATCGCCCTTCGACTCGGTGACCGCGGCGACAACGCTCGCCGCCCCCATATGCGGCACGAACGGCACGGTGAAGCCGAAATGGAAGCGCGCCGAATCGCGCATCAGCGCGTCGCCGGTCGACAGGTCGGCGTGCACCGAGAACGGCGCTTGCACAAAGGTGAAGGTCGAGATGATGACCCGCCAGATGCTTTCCGCGGTGTCGAGCGGCAGGCTGCCGTGATGGCGCTGCACCAGACGGCGCATCATCTCGGCCTCGCGCGCCGGGCGGAACGCGGAGCCGGATTCCTCGGTCCTCTTCACCGCGATCAGGCGGTCGATGATCTCGCCGCGCTCAATCAGGAGCGCGTGCATCGTCTCGTCGATGCGATCGATTTCGCGGCGCAGATCGGCGAGCGAGGGTTGCGGGGAACGCGGCGGCTTGGGCATGGCTTCGATCGGGGCTTGGCCGGCGGATGCGGCTCGATTGATAGGTGCCGCGGCGGCCGAAAGCAAAGAGAAATCAAAGAAAACGTTGACACCGGCAGGGGGCGGCCTATTTACGGCCCTTTGACCGCCGCAGCGCGTGGCGGCCACCCGCCGGGAGATGGCATGGCCGAATTGAGCGCCACGTTCGATCTTGCCGACCGCAGGCGCGAAGCGGACCTGCCGCATTCGCCGGTGGTGCGCTTTGCGCCGAACAGACCGCTGCGGCTCGATGCCGGAATCGAATTCAGCCAGTTGCAGATCGCCTACCAGACTTACGGCGCGCTCAACGCGCAGCGCAGCAACGCCGTCCTCATCTGCCACGCGCTCACCGGCGACCAGCACGCCGCCAGCACGCATCCGGTCACCGGGAAGCCCGGCTGGTGGGAGACCATGGTCGGGCCGGGGCGGCCGATCGACACCGAGCGCTATTTCGTCATCTGCCCCAACGTGGTCGGCGGCTGCATGGGCTCGTCCGGGCCGGCCTCGACCAATCCGGCGACCGGGATGCCGTGGGGCCTCGACTTTCCCGTCATCACCGTGCGCGACATGGTGCGCGCGCAGGCGATGCTGCTCGATCATCTCGGCGTCGAGTCGCTTTTCGCGGTCACCGGCGGCTCCATGGGCGGCATGCAGGTGTTGCAATGGGCGGCGAGCTATCCCGAGCGCGTGTTTGCGGCGCTGCCGATTGCCGCTGCGACCCGCCATTCGGCGCAGAATATCGCCTTCCACGAGGTCGGCCGCCAGGCGGTGATGGCCGACCCGGACTGGCGCGGCGGCCGCTATTTCGCCGAAGGCACCAATCCGCGGCGCGGGCTCGCGGTTGCGCGCATGGGCGCGCACGTCACCTATCTGTCCGACGCCGCGCTGCACCGCAAATTCGGCCGCCGCTTTCAGGATCGCGACAACCCGACATTTTCCTTCGATGCCGACTTTCAGGTCGAGTCCTATTTGCGGCACCAGGGCATCACCTTCGTCGAGCGCTTCGACGCCAATTCCTATCTCTATCTGACCCGGGCCATGGATTATTTCGATCTCGCCGCCGACTATGACGGCGTCGTCGCCAACGCCTTTCGCGGCACGCCGACGCGGTTCTGCGTCATCTCGTTCACCAGCGATTGGCTGTTCCCGACGCCGGAATCGCGCGCCATCGTCCACGCGCT
>JASHPW010000053.1 GCA_030037895.1 Xanthobacteraceae bacterium
GGCTTTGCCAAGCTATGTTTGGGCGATGACGAAGCAGCGGCAATGTGGTTGCGTAGATCGATCGAGGCGAACAGAAATTTTCCATTATCGCAATTCCTCCTGGCTTGCGCGCTGGCGCATCTCGGCCAAAAAGAAGCCGCACGCTCGGCGGCTGCAGCAGGACTTGAGCTCGACCCCGCCTACACCGTCCGCCGCACGCGCATGATTATGACCTCATTGGGCGACAATCCAATTTATCGAAGCCAGGCCGAGCGCGTTTGCGACGGCATGACCAAAGCCGGCGTGCCCCAAGGTTGATGCAACTGCCTTTCCTTTATCAGCGACGCGGCTCTAGCTGACGCTTTGCGCGGCGGCCGAACACAATGGGCGAGCTTATCTGCTTGATCGGCAGCGACGCATAGAACGCCTTGACGCTTTCAACGTCTACCAGGGTACGCGCGCCGTACTCGCGAGCAATGAGCTTGCGAGCGCGGATCAAACGGGAGATAGAACGACGGGAGATTGACAGCATGGTCGCCGCTTCGCGCGGCGATAGAGCGAGAGGTTCGAGCAACATTGCGACGCCTTCACTGTCGCCACGCCCCCACGATCAAGTGCTGCTGATCGGCGAGAACGTCGGCGACGGTTAAGCGCGTCGCCGGTTGCTCACGACTACGCGCAACGTTATGAGTTGCTGCACATGATCTGGTGCGGTCCATCACAGGCCGCAATGGGCCGAAATCCGACCTGAAATCGTGTCTGATGGACGTGACCAACTGCCGGGATTATGCAGCAAATTCAATGAAATGGGGCGCGGCGACGAAGCGGTAGCGATGGATCCTCGCCGGTAAGAGCGACGTAGAGAACGGACGCATGGCGACGAGCGTGAGTCATTGCACTGTTGCGGCGCCGGCCCCGGAGCCCGGCGGCGCGCTCGCGCGGCTTCTCGCCGAAGCGCGCCCGCTGGTCATGGGCGTGCTCAACGTCACGCCGGATTCGTTTTCCGACGGCGGCCGCTTCCTCGATCCGCAGGCGGCGATCGGCCACGCGCGCCGCCTCGTTGCGGAAGGCGCCGACATCCTCGATGTCGGCGCGGAATCGACGCGGCCCTATGGTGGAGCTGTTGCCGTGCCGCTCGCGGAGGAGCGCGCGCGGCTCGCACCGGTATTGCCCGACGTCATCGCCCTCGGTCTCCCGGTCTCGATCGACACGCTCAAGCCGGCCGTCGCCGCCTGGGCCCTCGAACGCGGAGCGGCGATCGTCAATGACGTGTGGGGCCTGCAGCGCGATCCCGACATGGCCCGCGTCATTGCCGAGCACGGCGCATCCGTCGTCATCATGCACAATCGCGAAAGCGCCGATCCCGGCATCGACATCATCGCCGAGGTGACGGCCTTCTTCGCGCGCTCGCTCGATATTGCCGCGCGCGCCGGCATCGCGCGCGAGCGCATCGTGCTCGATCCCGGTATCGGTTTCGGCAAGACAGCGGAGCAGAGCATCGCCTGCATCGCCCGGCTCGATGCCTGGCGCGGCTTCGGCCTGCCGCTCCTCGTCGGCGCTTCGCGCAAGCGCTTCATCCATTCGCTCACGCCCTCAGATCCCATGGAGCGCCTCGGCGGATCGCTGGCCGCACACCTTCTGGCCGTCGACAACGGCGCGGCCATCGTCCGCGTGCACGACGTGGCGCCGACCGTGCAGGCGCTCGCCGTCGCCGCCGCGATCAGGCGCGCGCGATGAGCGATACGGTCTTCGTCAGCGGGCTGTCGCTGCACGCCTATCACGGCGTGATGCAGCACGAGGCCAAGGTCGGACAGACCTTTACGCTCGATCTTGCGCTGGAGATCGACCTTGCCGAGGCCGCGCGCACCGACAAGCTCAGGCACACGGTGTCCTACGACACGGTGGTGGAGGTCGCGAGCGAAGCGTTCTGCGCCCGCCGCTACCGGCTGGTCGAGGCGGCAGCCGGCGCCGTGGCCGACGCGCTGCTCGAGCACTGCCCGCAGGTCCGCTCCATTCGCGTCACCGTGCACAAGCCGCATGCTCCCATCGCTGCGACTTTCGACGATGCCGGCGTGGTCATCGCGCGCACGCGCCGCGGCCGCCGCCCGGGCTGAGGCGCAGGGCGACGCCGATGGCTGAGGCGTTCCTCGCGCTCGGCGGCAATATCGGCGACGTGCGCTCGACCTTCGACCGGGCCGTCGCCCTGTTGTGCGACGGTGCCGTGGTGCGGCTTACGGCGAGGTCGTCCGATTACCGCACCCCGCCTTGGGGAGTGACCGACCAGCCGCCGTTCATCAATGCGGTTATCGCGGTGACGACGTCGCTGGCGCCGCATGACCTTCTCGCGCGCGCGCAAAGCTGCGAGCGCGCGCTCGGACGCGATTGGGCGCACGAGCGCCGCTGGGGGCCGCGCTCGATCGACATCGACCTCCTCGCCTATGACGACCTCGTCCTCGACGATCGGGACCTCACACTTCCGCATCCGTTCCTGTTCGAGCGCGCTTTCGTGCTGGTGCCGCTCGCCGAAATCGCGCCCGAGCGGCTGATTGCCGGGGTCCGGGTCCGCGACGCGCTCGAACGCGTGGACGCAAACGGCATCGAAAAACTCCCGCCGCGTTAGATTCCCTCTCCGCAAACGGGGAGAGATGACCGCCGAGACGCTAATTGCACGGCCGCCAAGGTTGGCCGGATGGGTTCGGCGTGGCATTTTGCGGCCATGACGGATCCCGAGACCCCGCCGCTTGCCGCGGATTTTGTTCCGGTAACGCGCGAAGACTGGCGCAAGCTCGTCGATGCGGCGCTCAAGGGCGCGCCGTTCGAGCGGCTGGTGAGCGCAACTTACGACGGATTGCGCATCGAACCGCTCGCCCAGCGCCGCTCCGACGCGCGGCCCCTCGCGGCGCGGCCGGGCGCGGCGCCCTGGCAGGTGCTCGCGCGCATCGATCATCCCGATCCGGCGCTCGCCAACGAGGCGGCGCTGCACGAATTGGAGAACGGCGCCGGCGGGCTCTCGCTCGTATTCGCCGGCTCGGTCGGCGATCATGGCTTCGGCCTTCCGCTGAACGAGGGCGCCGTCGCGCGTGCCCTCGACGGCGTTCATCCGACCGCCGGCATCGCGCTCGAGTTCGATCTTCCACCGCAAGCCGAGGCCGCTGTCGACGCGGTCGTGGCCAAGCTGCGCGCGTCGTCGGGCGGACCGACCGATATCCGTCTTGGGCACGACCCGCTCGGCGCCCTGGCAGTGGCCGGCGGCGCGGAGCAGGCGTGGAGCGAGGCCGCTCCGCGCTTTGCCCGGCGCCTGCAAACTTTGGCGCAGCAGGTGCCGCAAAGCCGGCTGGCCGCCGCCGACGGGCGCGTCATCCACAATGCCGGCGGGTCCGAGGCGCAGGAACTGGCTTTCGCGCTCGCCGTCGCGCTCGCTTATCTGCGTGCGCTCAAGGCCGCGGGCGTTGCGCTCGAACAGGCGCGGCGGCTGATCTTCTTCCGCCTCTCCGCCGACGCGGATCAATTCCTCACCCTGGCAAAATTCCGCGCGCTGCGGAAATTGTGGGCGCGGGTCGAAGCTTCATGCGGGCTGACCGCGGAGCCGGCGTTCGTCTCGGCGGAAACCGCGTGGCGCATGATGGCGGGGCGCGATCCGCACGTGAACATCCTGCGCACGACCATTGCGGTGTTCGCGGCTGCGCTCGGCGGCGCCGACGCGATCACGGTGCTGCCCTTCACCGTCGCGTGCGGTCTCCCGGACCGGTTCGCGCGGCGCATTGCGCGCAACACCCAGCTCATCCTCATCGAGGAAGCCCACCTCGCCAAGGTCGCCGATCCGGCGTCCGGTTCGGGCGCGGTCGAAGACCTGACCGACCGGCTCTGCCATGCGGCGTGGGCGCTCTTCCAGGAGATCGAAGGAGCGGGAGGCGCCGCGGCCGCGCTGGAGAAAGGTCTGATCCAGGGAAAGGTCGCGGCCGTGCGCGCCAAGCGCGCCGCCGCGGTGGCGCGGCGGCAAGACGCGCTCACCGGCGTGAGCATATTTCCCAATCTCAACGAGACCGGAATGGCGGCGGCCATCCTCCCGCGTGCGGCGCCGGAGCATGGTTCGGCGGCGTTGCAACCGATCCGTCTTGCCGAACCGTTCGAGGCGCTGCGCGAGGCTTCCGACCGCAGCCTTGCGGCGAGCAGCGCGCGACCGAAGATCTTCCTCGCCAATCTCGGCGCACCCGCCGATTTCACCCCGCGCGCGAGCTTCGCCCAGAACTTCTTCGAGGCCGGCGGCATCGAGGCGGTGAGCGGCGAGAGCGCGGACCTGCCGACCCTTTCCCTCGCCTACAAGACGGCGGGTACGGCCCTGGTCTGCCTGTGCTCCTCCGACACAGTCTATGAAAAAGAGGCGATCGCGGCCGCAAAAGCGTTCAAAATGGCGGGCGCTCGGCGCATCTATCTCGCCGGGCAGCCGGGCGAACGGGAAGCCGCGCTGAAAACGGCGGGGATTCAGTCGTTCGTTTACGACGGCTGCGACGCCCTGGCGACACTGCACGGCGCCTACGATATTCTCGGCATCGAGATCGGGTGATCCGATGAGCCGCATCCCGAATTTCGCGCGGATCGATTTCGCCGACGCAGCCCCGGCTGCGGCGACTGCGGCGGCGCCTTGGCTCACGCCCGAAGGCATCGCGGTGAAGAGCGTCTATGCCGCCGACGACCTCAAAGGGATCGATTTTCTCGACACCTATCCCGGCCTGCCGCCCTACCTGCGCGGCCCCTACCCGACCATGTACGTCACCCAGCCGTGGACCATCCGGCAATATGCCGGCTTCTCCACGGCGGAGGATTCCAACGCCTTCTACCGGCGCAACCTCGCCGCCGGCCAGAAGGGACTGTCGATCGCCTTCGATCTCGCCACCCATCGCGGCTACGACAGCGATCATCCGCGCGTTGCCGGCGACGTCGGCATGGCCGGCGTCGCGATCGATTCGATCTACGACATGCGCACGCTGTTCGCCGGCATCCCGCTCGACCGCATGTCGGTGTCGATGACCATGAACGGCGCCGTGTTGCCGGTGCTCGCGCTCTATATCGTGGCCGCCGAGGAGCAAGGCGTGCCGCCGGACAAGCTCGCCGGCACCATCCAGAACGACATCCTCAAGGAATTCATGGTGCGCAACACCTACATCTATCCGCCGCAGCCGTCGCTGCGCATCATCTCCGACATCTTCGCCTACACTGCCGCGCACATGCCGAAATTCAACTCGATCTCGATCTCCGGCTACCACATGCAGGAGGCGGGAGCGACCGCCGACCTCGAACTCGCCTATACGCTCGCCGACGGCGTCGAATATGTGCGCGCCGGACTCGCCGCCGGCCTCGACATCGACCGCTTCGCGCCGCGGCTTTCCTTCTTCTTCGGCATCGGCATGAACTTTTTCATGGAGGTGGCGAAGCTGCGCGCCGCGCGGCTTTTGTGGGCGAAACTGATGAAGGAGTTCGCGCCGCAGGACGCGCGCTCGCTGTCGCTGCGCACCCATTGCCAAACCTCCGGCTGGTCGCTCGCCGCGCAGGACGTGTTCAACAACGTCGCGCGCACCGCCGTCGAAGCGATGGCGGCGACGCAGGGGGGCACCCAATCGCTGCACACCAACGCGCTCGACGAGGCGCTCGCCTTGCCGACCGATTTTTCCGCCCGCATCGCGCGCAACACGCAGATCGTGCTGCAGCGCGAGAGCGGCGTCACGCGCATGATCGATCCGTGGGGCGGCTCGTTCTACGTCGAGCGGCTCACGCACGATCTTGCCGCGCAGGCGTGGCGCCACATGGAAGAGGTCGAAGACCTTGGCGGCATGACCCGGGCGATCGAGGCGGGCCTGCCGAAGCTGCGCATCGAGGAGGCGGCCGCGCGCACGCAGGCGCGCATCGATTCCGGCGCGCAAGCGGTGATCGGCGTCAACAAGTACCGGCCGCAGCACGAAGCGCCGATCGACGTCCTCAAGGTCGACAACGGCGCCGTGCGGCAATTGCAGATCGACAAGCTCGGGCGGCTCAAGCGTGAGCGCGACCCGCAGACGGTCGCCGCGGCGCTCGCGGCGCTGACGCGCACCGCCGCCGGCGGCAACGGCAATCTGCTGGCGCTCGCCATCGATGCGGCGCGCGCCAAGGCCACGGTCGGCGAGATATCGGCGGCGCTGGAGCAAGTCTTCGGTCGGCATCACGCGGAGATCAAGGCGATCTCCGGCGTCTACAGGCGGGAGGCCGGCATGGCGGACGCCGTCGAACGGGTGCGCAAACGCGTCGCCGCATTCGAGGAGGACGAAGGCCGCCGGCCGCGCATCCTTATCGCCAAGATCGGCCAGGACGGCCATGACCGCGGCCAGAAGGTGATCGCCACCGCGTTCGCCGATCTCGGCTTCGACGTCGATATCGGGCCGTTGTTCGCGACGCCCGAGGAAGCGGCGCGCCAGGCGGTCGAGAACGACGTGCATATCCTCGGCGTGTCCTCGCTCGCCGGAGCGCATTTGACGCTGGTGCCGCAGCTCAAGGCCGAACTCGACCGCCTAGGCCGGCCCGACATCATGGTCGTGGTCGGCGGCGTCATCCCGCCGCAGGATTACGATGCGCTCAAGGCCGCCGGCGCCGCGGCCATCTTTCCACCCGGCACCGTGATCGCCGAAGCCGCCGAAGGACTCCTCGACACGCTCAACCGCCGGCTCGGGCACACGCAGGCGGCGGCGGAGTGAACAACAAACACATCACGATGTAATAGGTATCGTCGCATGACCCGCGACGAGATCATCGCCAAGCTCAAGGAGACCGCCCCGGCGCTGCGCGCCGAGGGGGTGACGCGGCTCGCCATCTTCGGCTCGCGCGCCCGCGGCGACGCGCGCGCGGACAGCGACCTTGACGTGCTGATCGAGGTCGATCCGGAGGCAAAGTTCTCGGGACTCGATCTTATGACCGTCCAGCGCATCATCCGGGTTGCAACCGGGCTCGAAACGCAGGCGGAAATGCGCAGGTCATTGGAGCCGCGGTTTGCCACCCGCATCGCCGACGATGTGATCGAGATATTCTGATCATGCCCCCCACGCTTGCCGATCGGATGACGCATATACTGAATGCCATCAACTACATACAAGTCGCTTTGGCCGACAAGACAGTTAAAGATTTCGCCAACGACCTATCGCTGCGACTGGCGATCGAACGGTCGTTTGAGATCATTAGCGAAGCCTCACGCCGAATACCAAAGGACATCAAGGCGGAGCAGATAACCATAAATTGGCAGAGTATCGCGGACCTCGGAAACTTTCTCCGCCACGTCTATCACCGCATCGATGCGCAAATCCTGTGGGATATCGCGAACCGCGACTTGCCGCCGCTGAAAGTATTCGTCGAGCGCGTCATTCGCGAGTCGACACAATAAGCGTCCGGTGCGCGAGGCATAAGGTTGAGCTACGGAAGATAACGCCGCCGTCGATATTTACTGTGTCTGCGCCTCGTGCGGGCCGGTGGCGGGAGTAGCGACCGGCACGCCGCGCGCCGGCGCCCGGCCCAAGGAGGCGAGGAAGGAGCGGAACACGGAGTTGCCCTTGACTGCATCGTGTCCCGCCGCAATGAGCATGTCGACCTGATCCGGCGGCAGTTTGAAAGCGGTCGCGACGGCGTTGAGCGCCGCCGCGCGCTGCGGCCCCAATTGATCGAAGGCGACGCGGCCGACGAAAATCTTCACGTCCCGGCAGTTCCATCCCGGCGGCGCGCCGAAGCGGCGGCGTTCGGCCGGCGAAAGCCTGCAGCGCCAGTTGACCAGCTCGTCCTGCCATTTGTTCATCGTGCCCTGGAACGCCGAATAGCTGCCGACCGCGCCGGATTCCGTCGCCGTATCGGACGCGGCGGTGATCAGATTGACGCCGGAAGGACCTTCCACGGTCTGCGACCATGACCCCGAGGGCGCGCGTCCGGCATCGATCACAAGAAACAACAGCCGCCGCAATTTGACGGCCTCCGCCGGCTCGAGCGGCCCGTAGGGCGTGTCGGAGGCGAGCCGCGCAATGGTGAAGCCGGCAAGTCCGTAATTATCCACCATGCCGCCGTCGAGCAGCTTCACGTAGCGGACCTCGCCGGAGTGATAGCGCGCCATGGCATTGGCAAAAAGCTTGAGCAACGGCGGAGCGTCCGCGTTATTGCGCACGCGTCCCACCCATTCCGGCAACGGGATCGAGCAGCGCCCCGGATAACCTTCGATGACAATGGGCGCGAAGATGACCGGCACCGCAGCGGAAGCCGCCACCGCGAGCGAAATCGGGTAGCTGGCGAGATCGCTGCACAGCGCCCCGAAAATCACGCGGCCGAATACGAACGGGGTGCGGTCGTAGATATCGGAGGCGTTGATCCAAATGTACGGCCGCCGCTGCACGAGCAGATTCTTGAACGTCGCGTGATCGAACAAATTGTCGTCGAGCCAGCGCGGGAAGACGGTCGGGTCGTTGATGCCGCCCTGCAACCCGCGCGCGATGGTCAGGAGGTTGAGGCCGGTCTGCAGGTTTTCCTCGGCGTTGCGCAGCAGGAAGCGCTGCTTGAAGTCGGCCAGCGCCTGGCGCTTCTTGAGCCCGTAATAGGCGGCAAGGACCGATCCGCCGGACACGCCGGTGACGAAGTCGACGCGATCGAGGAGGGACTGTGAGGCGGACGCGCCCGGCACGCGCGTCTCCTCGAAGCCGGTCAATGCGCCATAGGCGAATGCCGCCGCGCGCGTGCCGCCGCCCGAGAACGACAGGGCCACGACCGTGCTGTCATAGGGGGTGTCGATGCCGTGGCTGAGGTCGATGCTCGGCGTAAAGCCGGAACCGAGCGGCTGATTGATCGGTTCGTTATGGATGGCTTGAGCGCAGCCGACCAGGAAGGCGGCCCACGCAACACTGCGCCCCATGCGGATCGCACGCTGGAACCGACACCTCACCATTAACAAAGTTATCGACGCCCCCCTCCTCACCCGTCAAGCAAAGCCAAGGCGACGCGAAAAGTAAGACTTCTTTAAGGTTAATGGTAACGATACGCCCCGGCTATTGAAGGGCGCGATGGGGATTGTGGCGCCCTTTCCCGATGCGCCCAGGTACGGCGGCAGGCGCAAACGGACACAGATAAAAAATCCGTCCGGATTGATCCGGTTTGGATTCAATCACTTACAGCTGGTCATCGGGCGCTACGGCGGCGAAAACGCCGGTTTTCCTGGGTGCTTCACTCGGAATCAGCCGGAAAGTCGCATGACTGCGTGACAGAAGCGTGACGGAGTGGCCCGAACGCCATCACGCGATTGGCCGCCGGATTGTCCAGCGCGTCCTGGCATGAAGGTGCAACCGTATTTCTCGGCACGCTGCGGCGGTGAAAAATTGCCAGCTATCACCCGCGGCGCCCTTTCGGATTCCGACCGAATATCCGATACTTGCGCGATCCCCTCCCGATTCGTCCCCATAATCCCCACATTTAGTAGTTCATTCAGATTTTTATACTAACTCTTGACGTCGACACGGGGCTTGGCCTAGCCTTCTCACGTTCGGCGCGCCGTACTGAAGTCGGCCGGACTCTTCCAAAAAGAGTGTGCGGGGCCTCTCGCGCCGGCAACGGCGCGAGGAAGAGGGTTTGCTTTGGCCGGCAGATCCCCCGCGCACGAGAGGGTGGGATGGTGCCGCAACGGGTTTGGCTTGAGAGCCCGACCCAAAGCGGATGTCGACGAGAGACAGGGCTTTTCGGGAAATCGATGCGGCCGAGTTCGCTCTGCCGCATCGCCGGGAAACCGTCGGCGCCCTATATGATCAGCGGGTGTTCCGCGGGGCCGCCGAGGCGAGGAAATGAGCTTGAAAGGGGCAAAGGATGCGGATCGAGCGGCGCTACACCAAAGAGGGACAATCGCCCTACGCGGACATCGTCTTCCATCTCGCCACGAGCGAGATCCGCAATCCGGACGGCTCGATCGTCTTCCATGCCGATGACGTCGAGGTGCCGGAGGCTTGGTCGCAGGTCGCCGCCGACGTGCTGGCGCAAAAATATTTCCGCAAGGCCGGGGTGCCCGCGCGCCTGAGGGAGGTCGAGGAGAAGAGCATTCCCTCTTGGCTGTGGCGCAGCGTTGCCGATGAAGCCGCCTTGAACGAGTTGCCGGAGAAGGATCGCTTCGTCGGCGAGGTATCCTGCAAGCAGGTGTTCGACCGCCTCGCCGGCACCTGGACCTACTGGGGTTTCAAGGGCGGCCATTTCGATTCCGAGCGTGACGCGCGGGCGTTCTTCGACGAGCTGCGCTACATGCTGGCGACGCAGATGGTGGCGCCGAATTCGCCGCAATGGTTCAACACCGGCCTGTTTTGGGCCTATGGCATCGACGGCCCAAGCCAAGGGCATTTCTACGTCGATCATGCGACCAAGGAGCTGGTGCAATCGACCACCGCCTACGAGCATCCACAGCCGCACGCCTGCTTCATCCAGTCGATCGCCGACGATCTCGTCAACGAGGGCGGGATCATGGACCTTTGGGTGCGCGAGGCACGCCTGTTCAAGTACGGTTCCGGCACCGGCTCGAACTTCTCCAAGTTGCGCGGCGAAGGTGAAAGATTGTCCGGCGGCGGCAAGTCGTCGGGTTTGATGAGCTTCCTCAAGATCGGCGATCGCGCGGCCGGCGCCATCAAATCGGGCGGCACCACGCGCCGGGCGGCGAAGATGGTGATCCTCAACGTCGACCATCCCGACATCGAGCAGTTCATCGACTGGAAGGTGATCGAGGAGCAGAAGGTCGCCAATCTCGTCACCGGCTCCAAGATCAATCAGAAGCACCTGCGCTCGATCCTCAAAGCCTGCATCAATTGCGAGGGCTCGGGCGAGGATTGCTTCGATCCGGACAAGAATCCGGTCCTGCGCCGCGAGATCAAGGCGGCGCGCAGGGACCACGTGCCCGACAATTACATCCGCCGCGTGATCCAGTTCGCCAAGCAGGGCTATACCGATATCTTCTTCCCGACCTACGACAGCGATTGGGATTCGGAAGCCTATCTCACCGTCTCCGGCCAGAATTCCAACAATTCGGTGCGCGTGACCGACGAGTTCCTCAAGGCGGTCGAGGCCGACCGCGACTGGGACCTCACCTGGCGCACCAAGCCGGGCAAAATCGCCAGGACCGTGAAGGCGCGCGAATTGTGGGAGAAGGTCGGCTACGCCGCCTGGGCGAGCGCCGATCCCGGCCTGCAATATCACACGACGATCAACGACTGGCACACCTGCCCGGCATCGGGTCCGATCATCGCTTCGAACCCGTGCTCGGAATACATGTTCCTCGACGACACGGCGTGCAACCTCGCCTCGCTGAACCTGCTGGCGTT
>JASHPW010000054.1 GCA_030037895.1 Xanthobacteraceae bacterium
TTCGCGGTCGCGGCGCCCTTCCCCGCGGCCGCGGCAACGGTCTTCGGATCCTCGCCCTCCTGCGCGATCACGGCGATGAGCTGATGGATCGGCACGTCGTTGGTGCCTTCCGGCACCACGATCTTTGCCATGACGCCGTCGTCGACGGCCTCGTATTCCATGGTCGCCTTGTCGGTCTCGATCTCGGCGATGACGTCGCCGGTCTTGACCGTGTCGCCTTCCTTCTTCAGCCATTTGGCGAGGTTGCCCTTTTCCATCGTGGGCGACAGCGCCGGCATGAGGATGTTGATGGGCATGGCAGTTTTTCAGGCCGCGGCGCGCTCGACGACTTCGACCGGCGTCCAGAGCTTGCGCCTGCGCTCGCGGCGCGAATCGGATGTTTCGTGATCGAGATTGACGGGCGCGGCCTCGCGCGCCGCGAGTTCAGGAACGGCGACGCCAACCACATTCAAGGTCGCCCGTTCGTTGCCGCCCTCCCGGCTCATGGCCGCGACATAGGAGCCACAACCGCGGCACAAGATGAAATCCGTGACGCGCATGCCGAACCGATAGCGCTCGATCGCGCCGTTATCCGCGAGGATCGTGAGCTTTCCGTTGGGGTCGCTGGTGGTCTTGGCGCCGTGCCGACGGCAGAACGAACAATCGCAGGCCCGCAACGGCAAATCGGACGCGGCCTGCGCGGTCGCGAACTCGACCTCGATGCGCCTGCAATGACAGGTTCCGCGCAGGATCGTCACGTTCTCCTCATCGATAGAGCACCGCCTTCGCCGCCGCGACGACTTCGGCGACCGACGGCAGCGCGAGCTTTTCCAAATTCGCCGCATAGGGCATGGGCACGTCCTTGCCGGTCACCCGCGTCACCGGCGCATCGAGGTAGTCGAACGCTTCCTCCATCATGCGCGCGGCGATCTCGGCGCCGACGCCCGATTGCCGCCAACCCTCCTCCACTGTCACGAGGCGCGCGGTTTTCTTCACCGACTCGATGATGGTGTCCACGTCCATCGGCTTGAGCGTGCGCAGGTCGATTACCTCGGCGGAAATGTTCTGCTTGGCGAGATCGTCCGCGGCCTTGAGCGCGTAGGTCATGCCGATCGACCAGGCGACGATGGTCACGTCGCTGCCGGCGCGCACGACGCGCGCGCGGCCGATCGGCAGCACGTAATCGTCGAGCTTCGGCACCGGCGAGGAGACGCCGTAGAGGATCTCGTTCTCGAGGAAGATCACCGGATTGGGATCGCGGATCGCGGCCTTGAGCAGGCCCTTGGCGTCGGCCGCGGTCGAAGGCGCGATCACTTTGAGGCCGGGGACGTGCGAGTACCAGGAGGAATAATCCTGGCTGTGCTGGGCGGCGACCCGTGCGGCGGCCCCGTTCGGTCCGCGAAAGACGATTGCGACATCGACTTGGCCACCGGACATGTAGCGCGTCTTCGCCGCCGAGTTGATGAGATGGTCCATGGCCTGCATGGCGAAATTGAAGGTCATGAACTCGACGACCGGCTTTAATCCGGCGAGCGCGGCACCGACTCCGAGCCCGGTGAAAGCATGCTCGGTGATCGGCGTGTCGATGACGCGCCGCGCGCCGAACTCCTGCAACAGGCCCTGCGTCACCTTGTAAGCGCCCTGATATTCGGCGACCTCCTCGCCGATGACGAACACATCGGCGTCGCGGCGCATTTCCTCGGCCATGGCGTCGCGCAATGCCTCGCGCATGGTCATGGTGACCATCTCAGTGCCTTGGGGCACGTCGGGCTCGGCAAGTGGCGGACGCGCCGGCGGTGGCGGTGCCGGCGACGCTGGCCGCGCGCCGGCGCCGGTTTGCTGCTGCGCCGGCGACGCCTCCTCCCTCCCCTTTTCCGCAAGCGGAGAAGAGGGCGCAGGAGCGGCCGCTGCGGCGCGTGACGGCGCCGACTTGCCGTCCTTGAGCGCAGCCGCGTCCTCCCCTTCGGCGAGGATCATAGCGATCGGGGTATTGACGGCGACATCGTTGGTGCCTTCCGGCACCAGGATCCGGCCCAGAGTGCCGTCGTCGATGGCTTCGACCTCCATGGTCGCCTTGTCG
Source organism: Xanthobacteraceae bacterium (assembly GCA_030037895.1). GTDB lineage: Bacteria > Pseudomonadota > Alphaproteobacteria > Rhizobiales > Xanthobacteraceae > BOG-931. Next base: position 2,060 of record JASHPW010000054.1, read on the forward strand.
GTCTCGATCTCGGCGATGACGTCGCCGGTCCTGATCGGGTCGCCTTCCTTCTTGAGCCATTTGGCGAGGTTGCCCTTCTCCATCGTCGGCGACAGCGCGGGCATGAGAAGCTGAATCGGCATAGCGGGCTAACTCGTCGATCATCATACGCAAAGAAACGGCGGCGAGGATCGCGGGCGCCGGCGCGCGAGCGTGGTCGCTCTCACCGGTACACGTCCGTATAAAGTTCCGCGGGATCGGGCTCGGCGTCGTTAGTCGCGAATTCGGAGGCCTCGTTGATGATCGCGCGCACCGCAGCATCGATCTTCTTCAATTCGTCTTCGCTCGTCCATTTCCTGGCCAGGAGCCGCGCGCGCACCTGCTCGATCGGATCGTGCTCGGTGCGCACCCTGTCGACTTCCTCCTTGGTCCGGTATTTGGCCGGATCGGACATCGAATGGCCGCGATAGCGGTAGGTCAGCATTTCGAGGATGATCGGGCCTTTGCCGGCGCGGCACCAAGCGATCGCCTCATCGCCCGCCGCCTTGACCGCGCGCACGTCCATGCCGTCGACCCGGCTTCCCGGAATGTTGAAGGAGGTCCCGCGCCTGGAAAGGTCGCTCTGCGCCGAGGAGCGCGACACCGAAGTCCCCATGGCGTAGCGGTTGTTCTCGATGATGTAGACCACCGGCAGCTTCCACAGCTCCGCCATGTTGAAGCTCTCGTAGACCTGACCCTGGTTCGCCGCGCCGTCGCCGAAAAAGGTCAGGCAGACGCTGTTGCTGCCGCGATATTTGTCGGCGAAAGCCAGGCCGGTGCCGATCGGAACCGGGGCGCCGACGATGCCGTGCCCGCCGAAAAAATTCTTCTCGCGGGAGAACATGTGCATCGAGCCGCCCTTGCCCTTGGCATAGCCGCCGCGCCGACCGGCGAGTTCCGCCATCACGCCCCTCGGGTCCATGCCGCAGGCGAGCATGTGGCCGTGATCGCGGTAGCCGGTGATCATCTGGTCGCCGTCCTGCTTCGCCATCTTCATGCCGACGACGACCGCTTCCTGGCCGATATAGAGGTGGCAGAATCCGCCGATCAGCCCCATGCCGTACATCTGTCCGGCCTTTTCCTCGAAACGCCGGATCAGGAGCATCTGGCGCAGCGCCTGAAACTCCTCCTCCTTGGTGAATTCCGCGATCGGGCCGGGATGCGCCGCTGCCTCGGCTGCAAGGTGCCGTTCGTCCGCGATTTGATCGACTTGCTTCGTCCTGGCGACCGCCATCATCGTCCTCGGGGCATTCCCGACGTCCTTGCCATAGCGGAAATCGCCTGCTTGCGGAAGTCAACGCGGGGGTCGGCTGCGCCGACGGCCAAATCCTTGGCCGCGAAATTATTTTGGGAAGGCGGGCGATGAGTTCAAGGCCCGCCCTCCGGCGGACGCCGGGGCCTCGATCATCAACGTCAAATCGTTGGGATGGACGTAATCGAGCAGCGCGCGCGCGCGTTCATCGAGCATATCGGGATCAAGGTTGCCGGGGCGCAGCAGGGCGATGCGGCGTTCCCATTGCGCGCGCGCGACGTTAAGTCGGGCGCGCTCGGCGGAGAGCGCGGCGATCTGCCGGTCGATGTCCTGCTTGGCCTTGAGGCCATGATTGCCGCTGAACGCATTGACGCCGAAATAACCGATGAGCAAGGCCGCCATGACGTAGAGGCCGAGCGCGGTGAGGATTGAGCGCAGACGTTTGCGGGTGACCATGCCGCAACCATGCGAGAGCGCGGCTTAAGGCGGAATTAATGACAGGCGTTCGTCTTCCGGGCCGCGGGCGAAGGCCGCCTTGGAACGACGCACGTCACCGCAAGCGGTTGCGGGATTCGCTGAGGATGAAATTGCCCAAACGCTTACCGCGGTTGCGCAGGTAGCGCAGCAACCCGGCATCGACGAAGTAGGTCAGGAGAATGCTGTCGCGCGTGTCGACCTCGGCGCCGACCGGATCGGCCGAATGCCAGGTGTCGTCGCCGACCGCGAAGGCGTAGCCGCTGTTGGGCGCAAACGCCATCTGCTTCGTCTTCACCAGCGAGCCGTCGGGGCGCTTGTCGTGAAAGATGGTGCCGATATGCGCGGTCGAACGGTCGCGCGGCAGATAGAGCTGCACGGTGATGCCCTTCCATCTGGTGTCGGTGTGCGGCGTGATCAGGTAACCGGGAATATCGCGCGTGAGCACCGGGATCGGAAACATGCTGACCTTGGCGTAGCCGGGGCCGAAGCGGCGCGCGAGCGCCGGCGCCAGCCGCCGCATGAAGGCGTCGCGCACCGCAAGCGAGCACAGCGCGCGGCCGACGACATCCCATACCGCGCGTTTTTCCGGCTTGAAATGCCGGATGTATTCCGGAAACAGATCGATCTTCACCCGCGTATGCGTGCCGTCGGGGAGGTCGTTGGCCCTGCTGCGGCCGTGCATCGGCCGATAATCCGCCGCCGCCGGCATGTTGGCGAGGATGGCCGCGTAAACGTCGTCGGGAAACACGCGGTCGAGCACGAGGTGATAAAACGGCGCCTCCGAGGCCGCCGCCGCCTCCACGGAAGCGGCGACGAAATCGCGCAGTCGCTCGACGGCGAGGCTGCGGCCGCCCGCCTTCCATTCAAGCGTCTGATCCATTGCCGATCACGCGCGTCCGCCGCCTCCGCGGTTCCATCGAAGCTGCCGTATAGCTCCGATGGCCGCCCCCCGACAAGGGAGCGGCGATGCGCCATCAAGAATCCGGAGCGCAATCCGATTTAATGTTTCAATGTGATCGGGCTGCGCTGCGGGTGAGCGCCTTGAACGCCGCGCGCCCGGCATAGCGCGCCTGGGTGCCGAGCTCCTCCTCGATGCGCAGGAGCTGATTGTATTTCGCCATGCGTTCGGAGCGTGAAAGCGAGCCGGTCTTGATCTGACCGCAATTGGTGGCGACGGCGAGGTCGGCGATGGTCGAGTCTTCCGTCTCCCCCGAGCGGTGCGAGATCACCGCGGTATAGCCGGCGTTGTGCACGGTCTCGATCGCCGCCAGCGTCTCGGTGAGCGTGCCGACCTGGTTGAGCTTGATGAGGACCGAATTGCCGATGCCGTTCCCGATCCCCTCTTTGATCCGCGCCACGTCGGTGACGAAATTGTCGTCGCCGATGAGCTGGCAGCGCGCGCCGAGCGTTTGCGTCAAGAGCTTCCAGCCGGCGGTGTCGTCCTCGGCCATGCCGTCCTCGATCGACACCAGCGGATAGCGCTCTGCCAACGCGGCGAGGTACTCGACCTGCACCTTCACCGAGCGCGTCTTGCCTTCGCCCTTGTAGCGGTAGGCGCCGCCGCTGAAAAATTCGCTCGCCGCCGGATCGATGGCGAGCATGACGTCCTCGCCGACGCGGTAGCCGGCCTTGTCGACGGCCGCGAGAATGAGATCGAGCGCGGCCTCGGCCGAAGGCAGATTGGGAGCGAAGCCGCCCTCGTCGCCGACATTGGTGTTGTGGCCCGCGGCTTTGAGCGCCGCGCGCAGCGTATGAAAGATTTCCGACCCGGCGCGCAACGCTTCGGCGAAGGAGGCGGCGCCGAGCGGCACGATCATGAATTCCTGGAAGTCGATCGGATTGTCGGCGTGCACGCCGCCGTTGACGATATTCATCATCGGCACCGGCAGAAGCCGCGCCGCGGCGCCGCCGATATAGCGGTAGAGCGGCAGCTTGCTCGCGGCCGCCGCCGCCTTGGCCGCGGCGAGCGATACGCCGAGGATGGCGTTGGCGCCGAGCCGGCTTTTGTCGGGGGTACCGTCGAGCGCGATCATGATCGCGTCGATCTTGACCTGCGCCTCGGCGTCCATGCCGCTCAGCGCGTCGAAGATCTCGCCATTGACGGCCTCGATCGCCTTGCGCACGCCCTTGCCCAGGTAGCGCGGCCCGCCGTCGCGCAACTCGATTGCTTCGTGCGTGCCGGTCGAGACGCCCGACGGAACTCCGGCGCGGCCGCGCGAGCCGTCGGCCAGCACGACATCGACCTCGACGGTCGGATTGCCGCGGCTGTCGAGAATTTCGCGGCCGACGATATCGACAATGGCGGTCATGCGCGCTCCCGGATGCCGGCGCAGAGGCTTCTACAGGCCGGCGAGCCTCTTGTCATGTCGGTGTGGGAGGTGCGGTGAGCCTGCCATCGAGCGGCCAAGGGCCGGGCCCGTTGGCCGACCCCCTCCCCGGCAGAAGCTCACCACGTATAGCGGAGCGTGCCGGAGCCGGCATAGATCTGCGAGCCGGGGGCGAACTCGCCGTCGAACTTGGCGAGCAGCGACACGTGCGCAGTGATGTAAAGTTCGGCGCCAATCGAGGTCAGCGCCGAGTTCGGCGGCAGCGGCGCGCCGTTGACCACGAAGCTCGAGCCGGGAAGCGACTCGAACGCCGCGTCGAGCGCCGGGTTGCTGATCCAGTCATGCGCCCAGGCCAACCGCCCGCGCCAGATCAGCGGCATGCCGTCAAGCAGCGTCGGCGCGTCGAGGCGGGCGCCAAGTTCGCTGCGCACGTCCGTTGCGCTCATCGCCGCATAGGAGAGCCCGAAATCGCTGCCGCTCACGTCGCTCTCGCTGTAGCCCGGCGTGTGGAAGCCCTGCGCCTGCACCGCCGCGTAGGGCGCAACACCAAGCGTCGGCAGCACCGCAAAGCGGTAACCGCCCTCCACTCGCCCGCCATAGCCTTGCCCGGCAAAGTTCGCGGTCAGCATGTCGCCGAGCGCGCTGCGGTTGGTCGTGAACCAGTTGTTGGTGAAGGCGAGCGCGCCGGCAAGATAGGCCGGGCCCCTATGGGTGATAGCATAGACGCCGAGCTGCAAGGCGTCGCTGCGGCCGTCGCCCAGCCCCTCGGCCAAGCCCCAATTGGTGCCGCCGCCGCCAACGGCAAAGCCCACGACCATGTCCGGGCTGACGTGATAGTCCATGCCGCCGGCAAAGCCGAAGGTCGAGGTGGTGACATTGTGCGAGCCGACCGTCGGATCGCCGGCCGTGGTGCCGCTGCCACCAAAGCTCGCGCCCCAGGCGGTCCAGCGCTGCGCGAATGACGCAGCCGGCGGCGCCGGCGGTGGATCCTGCTCGGACTCCACGATGTTGAATGGCGGCCCCGGATTCTGCACCGCCGACGCAAAGCCGAGCGCCGGCCCGTTGGCGCCGGGACCGCCGAGACCGCCGCCGATGCCGCTTCGTCCATAGACGAACGGGTCGAGCATGAGGCTGAGGAACTCGTCCATCAACTGGAAGTCGCCGAACACCGCATCCGCCGCCGCCTCGCCCGACAATTGCGTCAGCGCGTTGGCGAGCCGGCTGCCGGTCAGGCCGTAAAGATTCGTGAAGCTCGCCGGCAGCGTGCCGCCATTGTTGAAGTAGGTGTTGAGCCCCGTGGCCACGTTCTCTTGGTTCTCGTTGAGGCTCGTGCCCGCGCCCAGCGCGGCATCGAGGTTCAACAGCACGTCGGTCGTGGTGTAGCTCAGGCTGGCGGTAAAGCCCGCCGGCAGATCGACGGTGGCAAGCGTCGCAAAGGTGGTGCCGCCGAGCCCGGCCGACTGCAGGATGTCGTAAGGCTTGTTACTGATATAGGCGCCGGCGGCGAAGTTGGCCTGCACGCCGCCGGCGAGCGAGGCCGTGCCACTGACCTTGGCGCTCGTCGTCGCCGTCGGATTGAGATAGACCACGTAAAGCGCGCCGGACTGGAAGGCGAGGTTGCCGGCAATGGTCGTCGATGTGCCGGGCACGCCCGCGCTGCCGGGAGCGAAGCTGGCGCCGGACGCGATCGTGACAGTGGGCGGATCGACCGTGCCGGTGCCGGTCAGCGTTCCGCCCGCGTTCACCATGACGTTGGACGAACCGGCGATGGAGCCTTCGACATCCAATATGCCGCCGTTGATGACGGTGGCACCGGTATAGGTGTCGGTGCCGGAGAGCGTCTCGGTGCCGGCAATAAGCGTCAGCCCGCCGCTGCCGCCGATGACGCCGGAGAACGTGCCCGAGGCGTTCGTCAGCGTCAGCGTGTTGATGCCGAGCGCCACGGTGCCGCTGCCGGCGAGGCTGGTGATGGACGTACCGCCATTGGTCAGGGCGGAAATGTCGAAGGTGCCGTTGTCGAGGACGCCGCTCGATGCGGCGATCGAGCCAGTCCCCGTGAGCGCCAGCGTGCCGGCGCTGATCGTGGTGCCCCCGGTATAGGTGTTGGTCGCGGTGAGCACCAGCGTGCCGGCGCCGTTCATGTCGAGGGTGCCCGGCGTGGCGCCGTCGGCGATGACGCCGGAGAGGGTTTGCGTCGTGCCGGCGGGCGGCGTGACGGTCGGATCGCCGGAGAGGGTGATCGGATTGGCGATGGTGAAATTGGCGCTCAGGAACGACAGCGTGGTGCCCGCCGCCATCGCCAGCGTGCCGCTGCCGAGCGCGGAATTGTTGCCGATGATGATCTCGCCAGACGACAGCGCGGTGCCGCCCGTATAAGTGTTGGCACCGGTGAGCGTCAGCGCGCCGGCGATGGTGCCAGAATTCTCCACGGTCAGGCCGCCCGCGCCGCCGATCACGCCGCCGAGCGTCGCGTCGTTGCCGTCGGTGTCGATCGTGCCGCCGCCGGCGTTGAGCGTGATGCTGCGATCGCTCGTGAACCCCGCCAGGAATTGCAGCGTGCCGCCGCCGAAGGTGAGCCCGCCCGAAGGAGCGCCGAGATTGGCGTCGGCGGAGACCGCGAGCGTGCCCTGGTTGATGGTCCACGGCGTCACCGCCGTGGTCGAGCCGGTCAGCGTCCAGGTCGAGGTGCCGGTCTTCACGTAGTATTCAAAGCCTTGGTATTGGACGTCGATCAGCGCCACGTCGAAGCTCGCGCTGCCGCTGCCGCCGAGCTGAAAGGTGTCGCTGTTGGTGCCGAGCACGTTGCCGGTGATGCTGTAGCCGGGTCCGAGGGTGAAGGTGTTGCCGGCGCCGTTGCCGAGGAGGTCCACCGCCGTGCCGCCCGAGCCGACGATCGTGCCGGAATCGAACACGCTGACCGGGCTCGAGTTTTCGACCACGATCCCTTCGACCCCGCTGATCGTGCCGGTGTTGGTGATGCCGCCGGCGAAATTCGTGACGCTAAGGACGACAATGCCGTTGCCTCCCGCCGCGATCGTGCCGGAATTGCTGATGCCGCCGGAAAAATTCTCGACGTCACCGACGGTAATACCGGCGCCGCCCACCAAGATCGTGCCGGAATTGCTGATGCCGCCGGCAAAATTCGCCACGCCGACCTCCTTGAAGGTACCGACAACAATGCCGTCGCCTCCCACCGAGATCGTGCCGGAATTGGTGATGCCGCCGGCGAAATTCGCGACACCGACTCCGCGGAGGCCGGTGATGCCAATGAAAATACCGGCGGCGGCGCCCGCCAAGATCGTGCCGGAATTGCTGATGCCGCCGGCAAAATTCGCGACGTCACCGACGGTAATGCCGGTGGCAACGCCGGCGGCGCCCGCCAAGATCGTGCCGGAGTTGCTAATGCCGCCGGCAAAATTCGTGACACCTTGGACGACAATGCCGCTGAAGCCCACCGAGATCGTGCCGGAATTGCTGATGCCGCCGACAAAATTCGTGACGTCTTGGGCGAGAATGCCCCAGCCGCCCGCCGAGATCGTGCCGGAATTGGTGATGCCGCCGGCGAAATTCGTGACGCCTTCGACGGCAATGCCGTAGCCGAACGCGCCCGCCGAGATCTTGCCGGAATTGCTGACGCCGCCTGAGAAATTCCCGATGTCCTTGACGACAATGCCGTAGCCGAACGCGCCCGCCGAGATCGTGCCGGAATTGCTGACGCCGCCGGAGAAATTCGTGACGTTAAAGATGTTAATGCCGTAGTCGCCCGCCGAGATCGTGCCGCTGTTGCCGATCCCGCCTCCGGCGCTGCTGCTGCCGAATTGCGCGACGCCGGAAACGAGAATGCCGGTGACGCCCGCCGAGATCGTGCCGGAGTTGCTGATGCCGCCGGCGAAAGTCGTGATGTGATGGACGTGAATGCCGTCTTGGGTGCCCGCCGAGATCGTACCGCTGTTGGTAATGCCGCCGGCGAAGGTCGAGACACCGCTGTTAACCGTGGTGCCGCCGACGAGAATGCCGTAGCCTCCCGCCGAGATCGTGCCGGAATTGCTGATGCCGCCGGAGAAATTCGCGACGTTAAAGACGGTAATACCGGCGCCGAACTCGCCCGCCGAGATCGTGCCGCTGTTGGTAATGCCGCCGGTGAAATTCCCGACGTCCAAGACGACAATGCCGTAGCCGAACTCGCCCGCCGAGATCGTGCCGGAATTGGTGATGCCGCCAGTGAAATTCCCGACGCCAGTGGCGTAAATGCCGACCCCGGTCTTTGCCGTCGCCACGATCGTGCCGGAATTGCTGACGCCGCCTGAGAAATTCGTGACGTTTAAGATGTTAATGCCGTAGCCTCCCGCCGAGATCGTGCCGGAATTGCTGATGCCGCCGGAGAAATTCGTGACGTTAAAGACGGTAATACCGGCGCCGAACTCGCCCGCCGAGATCGTGCCGCTGTTGGTAATGCCGCCGGCAAAATTCCCGACGCCCAAGACGACAATGCCGTAGCCGAACTCGCCCGCCGAGATCGTGCCGGAATTGGTGATGCCGCCAGCAAAGGTCGAGACGCTATCGACGTAAATGCCCCAGCCGCCCGCCGAGATCGTGCCGGAATTGGTGATGCCGCCGGCGAAAGTCGTGACGCCAGCGATCCAAATGCCGGTCTGGCCCGCCGAGATCGTGCCGGAATTGGTGATGCCGCCGGAAACGGCCGCGTTGTTGGTGACAGAGATGCCGTTCCCAAACGTTCCCGAGGTGATCTTGCCGGCGTTGGTGATGCCACCGCCGATGGTGCTGTTGTTGATGGTGATGCCGGTGTGGGTCGGAGCTTGGTTGCCGGTCCCGGTAATCACGCCGGTCGAGGTGTTTGTGACGCTGCCGGTGATGGAGGTATTTGCGATATCAATGCAGGTGATGTTGCCGGCGTTGGTGGGTGACGTGGAACACCCCGCGGCATAAGCCGCCGGCGCGCCGGCGCCGATCAGCAGCGCCGCCACCGAACTCGAGGCGAGGAGGAGGCGCAACCGGCGGCGGCCGCCTTGCGTCGGCGCGGCGCGCAACTTCCCCGCCCCGTGCGCAACTACGTGACGCGCGGACCTTCCCCGTCGCCCGTTTCGGGTCATGTTAGATCGACGCCCCCGCGTCGCCCCACGCGCACGGCCGATGCTTTTGCAACCAATCCTACCGAGGGGTTGCCGCGATCGACAATCGCGAACGGGCGTTGTCCACACCGGACGCCGCGATTTCCGCCGTACTGTGGCTTCATGGCAACAAGGGGCGAATGCCCCGCGTTCCCTCTCCCCGCAGCGGGAGAGATGAAACACAGCCGTTGCCGCGACGCTCCATCTTCCCTCTCCCCTGGCGGGAGAGGGTGGCGAAGTCGCGCGCAGCGCGGCTGAGCCGGGTGAGGGGGGCGACCCGCAGGCTCGGACTTCGCGGAAAAACCCCCTCACCCGCCATCCTCGCTTGCGCTCGGATGGCGACCTCTCCCACACATGGGGAGAGGTGAAACCATGATTTCTCCACCTCGCGGCAACAGGCAATCAGCCGCCGTTCTCTCCGCCCTCTTCCGAGAGCCGCTCGACCGAGGCGACGCGCTCGCCTGCGGCGGTGGAGAACACGATGACGCCCTGCGTCGAGCGGCCGGCGATGCGGATGCCGTCGACCGGGCAGCGGATCAACTGGCCGCCGTCGGTGACCAGCATGATCTGGTCGGCCTCCTCGACCGGGAACGACGCCACCAGGCGCCCGTTCCTCTCGGTCACCGCCATGGCGAGGATGCCTTTGCCGCCGCGGTTGGCGGTGCGGTATTCGTAGGACGAAGTGCGCTTGCCGAAGCCTTGCTCGGAGATGGTGAGCACGAACTGCTCGGCGGCCGACATCTCGACGTAGCGCTGCTCGCCGAGCTCGATGGCGCCGTTGCCTTCCTCGCCGTCGGCGCCGTTCTCCTCCGCCTCGCCGTTGCCGCCGCGCCGCACCGCGTTGGCGCGCTTGAGATAGGCGATGCGCTCATCCGTCGTCGCCTCGACGTGACGCAGGATTGAGAGTGAGATCAGCCGGTCGCCGTCGCCGAGAGCGATGCCGCGCACGCCCATGGAGGTGCGGCCCTGGAACACGCGCACGTCGCCGACGGCGAAGCGGATGCACTGGCCGGCGGCGGAAGTAAGCAGCACGTCGTCCGCCTCGGTGCAGATCTGCACGTCGACGATGGCGTCGCCGGCGTCGAGCTTCATGGCGATGATGCCCGAGCGCCGCACATCGGCGAAATCCGACAGCTTGTTCCGGCGCACCGTGCCGCGCGTGGTCGCGAACATCACGTCGAGCTTGTCCCAGCTCGACTCGTCCTCGGGCAGCGGCATGATGGTGGTGATGGCCTCGCCCTGCTCGAGCGGCAGGATGTTGATCAAAGCCTTGCCGCGCGCCTGCGGCGCCGCCTGCGGCAGCCGCCACACCTTCTCCTTGTAGACTTTTCCGTGCGAGGAGAAAAACAAGACCGGGCTGTGCGTGGAGGCGACGAACAGGCGGGTGACGAAGTCCTCCTCGCGCGTCTGCATGCCGGCGCGGCCCTTGCCGCCGCGGCGTTGCGCGCGATAGGTCGACAGCGGCACGCGCTTGACGTAGCCGGCATGCGAGACGGTGACCACCATGTCCTCGCGCTGGATCAGGTCCTCGTCCTCCATCTCGCCTTCCTGGTCGAGGATCACGGTCTTGCGCGGCACGGCGAAGTCGCGCTTGATCGCGGCGAGCTCCTCCTTGACGATCGCCTGGATGCGGGCGCGCGAGCGCAGGATGTCGAGACCGTCGGCGATTTCGGCGGCGAGCTGGTCGAGTTCGGTTTTGATCTCGTCGCGGCCGAGCGCGGTCAGCCGCTGCAGCCGTAAATCGAGGATGGCCTTGGCCTGCTCGGCGGAGAGCCGCGTGGTGCCCTGCTCCGACACGCCGTGGCGCGGATCGTCGATGAGCGTGACCATGGCGGCGACGTCGCGCGCCGGCCAGTCGCGTTGCATCAGCTCCTCGCGCGCCGCATTGGCGTCCTTGGCGGCGCGGATGAGCTTTATCACTTCGTCGATATTGGCGACGGCAATGGCGAGGCCGACCAGGATATGGGCGCGGTCGCGCGCCTTGCCGAGCAGATGCTTGGTGCGGCGATAGACCACCTCCTCGCGGAAGGCGTTGAACGCGGCGATGAGGTCCTTGAGAGTCATCAACAGCGGCCGGCCGCCGTCGAGCGCCACCATGTTGGCGCCGAACGAGGATTGCAGCGCGGTGAAGCGGTAGAGCTGGTTGAGCACCACGTCGGGCACCGCGTCGCGCCGCAGCTCGATCACCACGCGGTAGCCTTCGCGGTCGGACTCGTCGCGCAGCGCGGCGACGCCTTCGATCTTCTTCTCGCGCACCAATTCGCCGATGCGCTCGACCATGTGCGCCTTGTTCACCTGGTAGGGGATTTCGGAGACGACGATCGCCTCGCGCTCGCCACGCAGCGTCTCGAACGCGACCTTGCCGCGCATGATGATCGAGCCGCGGCCGAGATGATAGGCGGCGCGGATGCCCTGGCGGCCCAAAATGGTGCCGCCGGTCGGGAAATCGGGCCCCGGCACGATGGCGATCAAATCGTCGATCGAGAGTCCGGGATCGTCGATCAACGCCACGCAGGCATCGATCACCTCGCCGAGATTGTGCGGCGGGATGTTGGTCGCCATGCCGACGGCGATGCCGCCGGCGCCGTTGACCAGGAGGTTGGGAAAGCGCGCCGGCAGCACCACCGGCTCGCGCTCGGAACCGTCGTAATTGGGCTGGAAATCGACGGTGTCCTTGTCGAGATCGTCGACCAGCGCGCCGGCCACGCGTTCGAGGCGCACCTCGGTGTAGCGCATGGCCGCCGGCGCATCGCCGTCGACCGAACCGAAATTACCCTGCCCGTCGATCAGCGGCAGGCGCATGGAAAAGTCCTGCGCCATGCGCACCAGCGCGTCGTAGACCGCCTGGTCGCCGTGCGGATGATATTTGCCGATCACGTCGCCGACCACGCGCGCGGATTTGCGGTACGGCTTGTTCCATTCGTAGCCGTTCTCGTACATCGAGTAGAGGATGCGCCGATGCACCGGCTTGAGCCCGTCGCGCGCGTCCGGCAGCGCACGGGCCACGATCACGCTCATGGCGTAATCGAGGTAGCTCTTCTTCATCTCCTCCGTGATCGAGACGGGGCGAATATCGGAGGGACCGGAATCGTCCGGCTGCTGGCCGTTGTCGTCGGTCACGGGGAACCTGCGCTGTGGAGCGTCTTTGCTTAACTGATTCAAACCCGGCGCGCCACCCCCGTAACGCGCCGGCGCCGAGCTATTTTCATATGGGCATTCAGTAGCTTATGGTCAAGCCGCGGCAGCTTCACGTCGGCCGCGCGCCGGCGCGGGCGAGCGCCGCGCGGAACGTTCGCCCGCGGGGCATTTCACATGCCGGAGACGGCGGGTTTGAATTGCCGCACGGCTGATTTCCGGCTATATAACCGGAGAACCTCCTGCTCCGAGCAACCAAGCATGGCCAGCAAGTCGCAGCGAAAGGCCGCCAACGCCCATCGTCGCCGCGTTGCGGCACGCGGCTTGGTACGCGTCGAGGTCCAGGCGCTGAAAAGGGACGCCGGTCTTATCCGCGGGCTGGCCATGACACTGCGCGACACGCCGGAAAAGGCCGTAGCGCTCCGATCGACGCTGGCGAAAGCCTTGATCGATCCTGAGGTCGCCACCGCCTTCGACATATTCGGTTCCACGCTTCCCGATGAGGCATTCGCCGACGTTTTCGACCAGCCGCGCCAACGGCACTGGCGCAAGGTCGATCTGTGAAATTCCTGCTCGACACCAACGTCATCTCCGAGATACGCAAGCGTGAGCGAGCCCATCCGGGCGTCGTGCGCTGGGTTGCCCGGACCCCGGTCGAAGAGATCGGCACGAGCGTTATCGTCCTCGCCGAAATCCGCCGCGGCATCGAGTTGAAACGGCGAGCCGATGCGGACCAAGCCAAATCGCTCGATCGATGGTTTGCGCAGATGCGAACCCGGCTGGGCGACCGCGTCTTGCCCATCGATGAGCCGATTGCGGAAGCTTGGGCGCTGCTGGGTATTCCCCGTCCGTTGCCGATGATCGATGGACTCCTGGCGGCAACCGCCAAGGTGCATGGTCTGACGCTGGTGACCCGCAATGTCGCAGATGTTGCCCGGACCGGCGTGTCGCTTCTCGATCCGTTTTCCGCATAATCGCCGGTCGCGACCGCTATACGGCGACGCCGGGTGACCGCGGGGCCGAACAATGACAGAGCGGGGAGCCGGATGCTTGGTGATTATGTCGTTTCGGCGCTGATAACGCTGGTCGTCGTCGTCGATCCGGTCGGGCTCGTCCCGACCTTCCTGGCGGTGACCGACGGATTTTCGCGCGCCGCCCGCCGCAGCGTCGCGTTGCGCGCCAGCATGATCGCCGGCGCGATCCTCATCGGCGCGGCGCTGATCGGCGATTGGCTGTTGCATACGCTGGGTATCTCGCTTTCGGCGTTCCGCATCGCCGGCGGCCTGCTGTTGTTCTTGATCGCCGCGGAGATGGTGCTCGGCGTGCGCATGCGCCGCGAAGGTCAGGCCGCCGAAGAAGCCGTCGAGGAGCATGTGCGCAACGTGGCCGCCTTCCCGCTGGCGATTCCGCTGCTCGCCGGTCCCGGCGCGATCACGGCGACCGTGCTGCTGGCGGGACGCGCCGACGGCAATGTGCTGCTCATGGGATTGCTCCTCGCCGTGGTGGCGATCGTCGCCGTCATGTGTTTTGTCGCCTTCCTCGGCGCTGGGCGCATCAGTCAACTGCTCGGCGTCACCGGCAACATCGTGCTGTCGCGCCTCCTCGGCGTGCTCCTTGCCGCTCTCGCCGTGCAATATGTCGTCGACGGCATCCGCGCCATCCTCACCGGCTGAGGCGCTAAGCGCTCGTTAACCATATAAGCCCATGATCGCAGGGGGCGATACGATTCAGGACCGGCGCGTCCGGATATACTGTCATGACCGTTTCCGGAATTTCCGCGGCGAATTCAAATCCAACGAGCGGGCAGCAGGTGCAGCCGCTCGGCCAGCACAAGCACGGCGGCCGTCATTCTCCGTCGATCAGCGACGTCGATGCCCAAGGATCGAGCCTCGCGTCCGCGCCCAGCTCGACCGGCAAGGTTGGCAGCACAGTCGATGTGACCGCGTGAGCGCGCATAATCCCGGAAAAAGTCTGCCGCGGACTTGATCCGGGCGACAACCGATGCGGCGGGATCGTGCGCAAACGAGTGCAGGAGCATGGACGCTAGCGCGACACGGCCGGCCGCTTTTCGCGTGCGCGCGGCGCAACCCGCCGACGTCCCGGCACTGACGCGGCTCAAGCGCCTGTTGGCGCAAGACGAAGATTCTCTGCACGCCGTGCGCGCGACCGAGGCCGACTGGCTGCGCGACGGCTTCGGCCCCGGCGCCGGTTTTATCGCCTTCGTCGCCGAATGCGCCGCAACCATCATCGGCATGGCGACGTGCAGCCGGCGTACCATCACCGGCTGGAACGGGCCGGTGGTCTTCCTGCAGGATCTCGTCGTCGAGCCGCCTTACCGCCGTCGCGGCGTAGGGCGCGCGCTCGTGGCGCGGGTGGCGGCGCTGGCGCGCGAGGTCGGCAGCCCGATCATCGAGCTTAATGTGCGCGCCGACAATCCGGCGCGAAGCTTTTATCGGCGCGGCGGCTTCCAGCCGGTGCCGCAATGCCTCACCTACGTGCTCGCCGGCCCGGCGCTCGCGGCGCTCGCCGAGCGCGACACCGACCAACACCAAGAACCGGCGCTGGCCAATTAGAGCGCGTCCAGGAAACTCAGCAGACCCCCTCCCCAACCCTCCCCCTTTCAGGGGGAGGGAAAAGCGAACCGTTTTCTTTAATTCTCCCCCTGAAATGGGGAGGATCGGGGGCGCCTGTCGCGCGCCCCCGAGGAGGGGGTCGCGGGCCGCACGCTGGGCGGAGTTCTCTTCAGTGATTCCAGGGGCCGGCCCGGCGGAGCCGGTCACGACAGCCGCGGCTGCCAGATCATCAGCAGAAACAGCGCCACCACGGCGGCGAGCGTCGGCCAGACAAGCGCGACGTAGAGACGGAACAGGCGCCGGTACGCGTCCGGAAGCGGCGCGCCGTCGAGCACGGCCTGCCGCGTGATATTGCGAATGCGCACTTCGAGGCGCAGCACCACGAGCCACGCCGCCGCGACAACGGCATAGAGCGCCAGCGAAACGACGATCCAGAATTCATCGAGCGGCGAGAGGCCGATCGCCCAGGCGAGCGGAAACCCGCTGATCAGCGGCAACGCCATCACCGGCGCCATGACGGTCAGCTCGACGCTGACCGCGAAGCGCGACGTCAACGCCACCACGGAGGCGTTGCCGGAACGGTGCGCAAGCCGCATGAACGCGGCGATGCCGAGCCAAGTCCCGAGCATCGCCGCGGCGGCGAGCACGTGCACGAATTTGAACGCGAAGATGAGATCGATCATCGCCGATCAAGCAACAGCCGTCGCCGCGCTGCCGGCTTTACATTCAGAACGGAATCTCATCATCCATGTCGCCGCGCGGGCTGCCGTTCCTGGCGCCAATGCCTGCGGCGGCAACCTTGCGCGTGGGACCGGGCGAACCGAAATCGCCGCCCGTCTCATCGGCCCCGAAGTCGCCGCCGCCCGCGCTGCCGCCGCCGGCGCGGTCGAGCAGCGTCAGCTCGCCGCGGAAGCCTTGCAGCACCACCTCGGTCGAGTAGCGGTCCTGGCCGGATTGATCCTGCCATTTGCGCGTCTGCAGTGCGCCTTCGATGTAAACCTTCGATCCCTTTTTCAGATATTGCTCGGCGATCCGGCACAGATTTTCATTGAAGATGACGACGCGGTGCCATTCGGTTTTTTCCTTGCGCTCGCCGGTCGTCTTGTCCTTCCAGGAATCCGACGTGGCCACACGCAGATTGGCCACCGGCCGCCCGTCCTGAGTGCGACGGATTTCGGGATCGGCGCCCAAATTGCCGATCAGGATCACTTTATTGACGCTTCCCGCCATGACACGCTCCGTTGATCACGCGCCCGCATATCCACCCTAGTGCCGGGCCCGACCCCTGCAAGGGCGATCCCGGCGCGATCGGCGTTATCCACACGTCCCGGCTACGTCGGCCGCCGCCGCTGGATCGGTCGCCCTATGTTCTTAGTTTGTTCTCACAAGAAAGGCAAGCGCCTTGTTCGGCCGTACATCAATCATCAACCACTATCGAAAGTGCCCGACGGCGGCGGCACGCCGTCGAGGCCACATCGGCCGGATGCTGTCATCAGCGATTAACCAATCTTCTCGCTGGACTCTCAGGGGAAATCGTGACGAGACGCATGTGCATATTTGCCGCGCCGGGTAATTGCGGCGATTTATGGGCGGGTTTTGCTTGTGGATTGTCGGTGGATGTGGCCTTTTAGTGACACATTTTGCGAACATAATCAGTTAGTTGTTAGGCAGTGTGATGGGGCAGTCCACGCGCGGTGCCGGGCTGAGGCACGTGCCGTGAGTTATCGTAGAGGAGAGTCGCATGAAGCGGATGTTGATTGCGGGCGCTTTCGCGCTCGCGGCCGGAGGGCAGGCTTTCGCCGCCGATCTTCCGCAACCGGCACCGCCGCCGCCGCGGGCGCCGGCGACCTATGTGCCGACCACCGCGCCGGTCTACAATTGGGGCGGCGTCTATCTCGGCATCAATGGCGGCTACGGCTTCGGCAACAGCACTTGGACCGATGCCGCGGGCGATTCGACCGGCAGCTTCAGCACCGACGGGTTCCTTCTCGGCGGCACACTGGGCGCCAATTTCCAATGGGGTCCGGTGGTGTTCGGCATCGAAGGCGACGGCGACTGGAACGACGTCAATGGCAATTCCGCTGTCGGTTGCGGTAGCCTTGGCGCCCCGGCCGGCATAAGCTGTGAAACCAAGAGCGACTGGCTCGCTACCGCGCGCGGCCGCATCGGCTATGCCTTCGACCGCATCCTCCTCTATGGCACGGGCGGCGGCGCCTTCGGCAACATCCAGGCCGGCCCGAACTCGGGGACTTTCAACTCCTCGACGGAAATCGGCTGGACTGCCGGCGCCGGCATCGAAGTCGCGTTCGCGCAGAACTGGACGGCGAAAGTCGAATACCTCTTCGTCGATCTCGGCAACGGCGCAACGTGCACGACCGCCTGCACAATCGGGGGCGCAACTCCCAACATCAATGTCAAATTCGACGAAAGCCTCGTGCGCGCCGGCCTCAATTACAAGTTCTCGTTCTAGCCGATCCAACGGGCCGGCACTCTGTGCAAAGCCCCGGGCCCTTGGCCCGGGGCTTTTGTTTGCCGATGGTCGCAGCCGGCCTTCCGCGAGCCGGCGTCCGCGCAGATCATGACCTTGCCCGCCGACAGACCGTCCATGTCCGCGATCGCCCAGCGCCTCGTCGCGACCTGGAACGGCGCCGCGATGTCGTGGAATCCCGTGGCGCTCATCGTCGCCGCCTGGGCGGTGCTGAGTGGCCCGCTTGTGATCTTTCGCGGCTACAATTCCGACGAAGGGCTTGCGGTGTCGTTGGCGCGCACGGCGCTGGAACAGGGCGAATGGTTGACGCCCTACATGTTCAACATCCGCTGGATCGAGCGGCCGACGCTTCTGTCCTGGCTCATCGCCGCCGTCAGCGCGCCGTTCGGCACGGTAAACCAGCTCACGGCGCGGGTGCCGATCGCCCTGTTCCTGCTGCTCGGCTGCCTGCTGATCTACGCGCTGCTGCGAAAAATCGGCGCCGGCATTGCCGCGGCCCTTGTCGGCGTCGCGTTGTTTCTTGCCTGTCCGCTGGTGATGCGGTCATATGTGATGATCACCGCGGACATGCCGCTGGCGGTGTTGCTGTTCCTCGCCTTCGTTCTCTGGTGGGACGGCTACCAGAAGGGAGCAGTCGGCTTCGGCCGCTGGATCGCCGTCGGCGCCGTGCTGGCGCTTGCCGGACTGCTCAAGGGGCCGCAGCCGCTCGCCTATTTCGTACTCGGCATCGGCGTGTTCATTCTCGCCACGCGCGCGTGGCGGCAAATTCCCGGATTGATCCTGGCCGGGGTGATGTGCGCCCTGCCGCTCGCCGCTTGGTACACCGCGGTCTACGCGCCCGGCGATGAGCAAGCCTGGGCGGCGTTCATGCGGGTGCGACCCGCAGTCCCCTTTTCCGGCCCGCTCGTCGCCGGCTTCGCGACGCTGACCGAGACACTGCCGGCGGCGCTTCTCGCCGCGGCGTTTCTCATCGCTGTGGCGTTGCGCGGCCGGAGCTTCGTTCCGCGCCGCTTCGTCCCGGCCCTCTCCTGTTACGCATTCACGGCCGCCATCATCGTCCTGCTCTGGCCGGGGGGATCGGCGCCCCGCTACTACTTCCCGATAGTGCTGCCGCTCTGCGTGTTTGGCGGCCTCGGCTATGAGCTGCTGAGCGTGCGCCGGCCGCAGATCGTGGCGCCGATCCTACTGTTGACGGCGGCTCTTCTCGTCTACGCGCTTGTTTATTCCGCCGCGTCACCGTTGCTGCCGATGCGATACCGGCGCGCGCAGATCGAGGCGGCGCGCATCACCGCGCTGGTGCGAACCGCGCCCGGCCCGATCTACCGCACCGGCGACACGGCGCTCAACGTGCTGCCTTACGTGCCCGGGCGCATCCTGAGTGTGTCGCTTGGCGACATGGCCACGGCCGCCGGTCCGGCATGGATGGTGCTGACGTCCGTCCAGGCCGACGCATTGCTGATGCGTCGCCCGGACAAGCTTCATATCGTGATGCCGCTCGGCGACCGCGGCGAATGGCGCCTGCTGCGTCTCGACAAGTAACGCGCTCCCGTCGCATTTTTTCGCCCGGAGGTCCGGGTCTTCGCGCCGCGAACGGACTGGCAAACGGCGCCCGTTCTCACTATGTTCGACCCTCGCCCGACGCCTCATCGCCGGCGGCGGGAGCGTGATCCATCCGTTCATGACCGATCCGTTCGACAACTCCGAGAACAACGCCGCACCGCGCGACCGTCGCGTGATCGCGATCCGCGGCGCGCGCGAACATAACCTCAAGAACGTCGACATCGACATTCCGCGCGACCGGCTGGTCGTGTTCACCGGCCTGTCCGGCTCGGGCAAATCCTCGCTCGCCTTTGATACGATCTACGCCGAAGGCCAGCGCCGCTACGTCGAGAGCCTTTCCGCCTATGCGCGGCAATTCCTGGAAATGATGCAGAAGCCGGACGTCGACCAGATCGACGGCCTGTCGCCGGCGATCTCGATCGAGCAGAAGACCACATCGCGCAATCCGCGCTCGACCGTCGGCACCGTCACCGAGATCTACGATTACATGCGGCTTCTCTGGGCGCGCGCCGGCGTGCCCTATTCGCCGGCGACCGGCCTGCCGATCGAGAGCCAGACCGTCTCGCAGATGGTCGACCGCATCCTGGCGCTGCCGGAGGGAACGCGGCTCTATCTGCTCGCGCCCGTGGTGCGCGGCCGCAAGGGCGAGTACCGCAAGGAGCTCGCCGACTTCATGAAGAAGGGATTTGCGCGCGTCAAAGTCGACGGCACATTCTACGAGATCGCCGCGGCGCCGGCGCTCGACAAGAAATTCCAGCACGACATCGACGTCGTGGTCGATCGCATCGTGGTGCGGCCCGACATCGCGACGCGGCTCGCCGATTCGCTCGAACAGGCGCTCAAGCTCGCCGACGGCCTGGCCGTGGCGGAGTTGGCGGATGGCGCAATAAGCGGGCCGCTCACTCAATCTGTCGTCTCCCCCCTTGCGGGGGAGACCGACCGCCCGCAGGGCGGTCGAGAGGGGGGTCAACGTCGCAGCGCAAAGGACACCTCCCTCCCTGGGGTCCCCGCCGCGCAAGCGCGGCGGGGTGACCCCGGCCCTCCCCCACAAGGGGGGAGGGAACAGACCGAACCGGCCGGCGAGAAGAAAACCAAGCTCGCCGCAGCCGCGGCGGCTGACGCGCGGCGCCTGACCTTCTCCGAAAAATTCGCCTGCCCGGTGTCCGGCTTCACCGTTCCGGAGATCGAGCCGCGGCTGTTCTCATTCAACAATCCGTTCGGCGCCTGCCCTAAATGCGGCGGGCTCGGCGTCGAGCAGCACATCGATCCCGATCTCGTCATTCCCGACAAGGAGCGCACGCTGCGGCGCGGCGCCATTGCGCCGTGGGCGAAATCAAGTTCGCCCTATTACGTGCAGACGCTGTCGGCGCTCGGCAAGCATTACCGCTTCACCCTCGACAGCAAATGGAAGGACCTGCCGAAGAAGACGCAGGAAGCGATCCTCTACGGCTCCGGCGAAGACGTCATTCGCTTTTCCTACGACGACGGGCTGCGCGCCTACGAGACCAGGCGCGCGTTCGAAGGCGTGATCACCAATCTGGAGCGACGCTTTCGCGAGACCGACAGTGACTGGGCGCGCGAGGAGATCGCGCGCTATTTCACCGACGTGCCGTGCGCAGCCTGCAAGGGCTATCGGCTCAAGCCGGAAGCGTTGTGCGTGAAAGTCGGCGGGGCGCATATCGGCGAAATCTCCGACATGTCGGTCAAGGCCGCGGCGCGCTGGTTCACCGAACTCTCCGCGCGGCTCACCGCCAAGCAGAACGAGATCGCCGCGCGCATTCTCAAGGAGATCCGCGAGCGGCTCCGGTTCCTGGTCGACGTCGGGCTCGAATACCTGACGCTGTCGCGCGCCTCCGGCACGCTGTCGGGCGGCGAGAGCCAGCGTATCCGGCTCGCCTCGCAGATCGGCTCCGGCCTGACCGGCGTCCTCTACGTGCTCGACGAGCCTTCGATCGGGCTGCATCAGCGCGACAACGCGCGGCTCTTGGACACGCTCAAGCGGCTGCGCGATCTCGGCAACACCGTGATCGTGGTCGAGCACGACGAGGACGCCATCCGCGCCGCCGATCACGTGGTCGATGTCGGGCCCGGCGCCGGCGTGCACGGCGGCGAGATCGTCGCTCAGGGCGCACCCACGGACATCATGGCGGCGCCGCGGTCGCTCACCGGACAATATCTGACTGGCGTGCGCGAGATCGCCGTGCCGGAGCGGCGGCCGAAGAACGCGCATCGCGTCCTCGGGCTCATCGGCGCCCGCGGCAACAATCTGAAGAACATCACGGCCGAAATCCCGCTTGGCCTGTTTACCTGCATCACCGGCGTCTCCGGCGGCGGCAAATCGACGCTGCTCATCGATACGCTCTACAAGGCTTTGGCGCGCCGGCTCAACGGCGCGAGCGAGGCCCCGGCCCCGTTCGACCGCATCGAGGGCCTGGAATTCCTCGACAAGGTGATCGATATCGACCAGTCGCCGATCGGCCGCACGCCGCGAAGTAATCCGGCGACCTATACCGGCGCTTTCACACCGATCCGCGAATGGTTCGCCGCCCTGCCGGAAGCGCGCGCACGCGGCTACGCGCCCGGCCGCTTCTCGTTCAACGTCAAGGGCGGGCGCTGCGAGGCTTGCCAGGGCGACGGCGTGATCAAGATCGAGATGCACTTTCTGCCCGACGTTTACGTCACCTGCGACATCTGCAAGGGCAAGCGCTACAACCGCGAGACGCTGGAGGTCCTGTTCAGGGGCAAATCGATCGCCGACGTGCTCGACATGACGGTCGAGGAAGCGGTGGAATTCTTCAAGGCGGTGCCGCGGGTGCGCGACGTGCTCGCGCTTCTCCGCCGCGTCGGCCTCGACTACATCCATGTCGGCCAGCAGGCCAACACGCTCTCCGGCGGCGAGGCGCAGCGCGTCAAGCTGGCCAAGGAATTGGCCAAGCGCGCCACCGGCCGCACGCTTTACATCCTCGACGAGCCGACCACGGGACTGCATTTCCATGACGTGGCCAAGCTCCTCGACGTGCTGCACGAACTGGTCGATTCCGGCAACACCGTGGTGGTGATCGAGCACAATCTCGAAGTGCTGAAAACCGCCGACTGGATCATCGACCTCGGCCCCGAAGGCGGCGACGCCGGCGGCGAGATCGTCGCCGCCGGCACGCCGGAAGACGTCGCGCGCGAGCAGCAGAGCTACACCGGGCAGTTCTTGAAGCCGGTGCTGGCGCGCGCCGACGCCGCCGGCAAGCGGCGAAAGCGCGTCGCGGCGGCGGAGTGAAGGAGCATGATCCGGAAAATTGGCAACCGGTTTTCCGAGAAGATCATGTTCCGCCAAAAACGTTAGAATGCGATCCGATTTCCATATGATCGGATTGCACCTCTGAGTGAAGCGGCATGAGTTGGACTTTGCATCGTATGCAAGCGCTCGTGCTAAGCGGCGACGTTCGAATCTCTGATCACGGCTTTGATGAATTGCGTAAGGATGATATTCTTACAGATGATGTAATTGCCGGTATTGCGACGGCCATCGTGGTCGAGGATTATCCAGGCCGGGCGCGCGGTCCCAGTATATTGACGCTGCAGCGGGATGCGAATGGTCGTCCGATTCACGTGGTATGGGCGATCCCGGTCGGAGAAACGGGGCCAGCCGTTGTGGTGACAGCTTATCGACCTGACCCGGCGCAATGGGACGAGACATTTGAGAGGCGGAAGACATCATGAATCGAAAAACGACCAAACTCATCCATGAAGGCAAGTATGCCGCGGAAGTCGTGATCGAACTCAGCTATGCCGAGGACAACTGGTCGCCTACGATGTCGCTCGACGATGCGCGCAAACTCGAAACGGTGCAGCTCGCGTTGCGCCGTGGCGATGTCGCCGAAGCCGCCAAATACGGCCACGTCTTCGAGCTGACGCCAGTGGCGGCGAAGTGATCAAGACCGCCGATTGGATCATCGACCTCGGTCCCGAAGGCAGCGACGCCGGCGGCGAAAGCGTCGCGGCGGCGGAGTAGTTGTCCTTCCTCTCTCCTGGGCGAGGGCGGGGAAATGCGGGCGCCGAGCGTTGAGCCGCGTGAGGGGGCGGGACATGAACGAGACTTTGCGGCTCGTGCAAACGCTCGTGCAGCGCGGTGAATATATCGTCTCCCGTCACGGCTTTCGTGAACTTGCGGCCGATGATATTGTTGCTGAGGACGCGATTGATGGTGTGGCCTCTGCAGTTGTGGTCGAGGACTATCCAATTTCGCGCAAAGAACCGTCCGTGCTGGTATTGCAACGCGACCGAAATGGCCGTCCGATTCATGTCATGTGGGGTGTTCCGAAAGACGCGGGGACGCCCGCCATATTGGTGACAGCCTATCGGCCAGCGCCCGGACGATGGACGGGGGATTTTCTGAGACGGACAAAGCGATGACCAAAAGTTCAACGCGCCAATCAAAAGAATTCATCCACGAAGGCAAATACGCCGCCGAGGTGCCGGTCGAACTGATCGAGGACGATACGGCGTGGTCGCCCTATCTGTCTCCGGAAGACGTGCGCAAGCTGGATACCGTACGACTGGCCTTGAAACGCGGCGATGTCGTCGAAGCCGCCAAATACGGCCGCGTGTTCGAGTTGATGCCGGTGGCGGCGAAGTGAGAATTCCCCTCGCCCGCTTGCGGGAGAGGGTGATTAAGTCGCGCGGATCGCGCGACTTAATCAGGTGGGGGCTAAGTAGACGTGTTGTCCCGGGCTCCGAATACCTTACCGCTGAACGAATACATGATAGCGATCTGAATTTGTGCTCAAGGTCCTTTCCGCGGGGACGAGCGGGCATGGCAATGCGTTGCGGCGTGCCTACATAAGCCCAGCACCTACCGCAGCGCCTTTACTCCCCCACGTTCATGAAAAAGATCGGCTTCCTCTCGTTCGGTCATTGGACCCCATCGCCACATTCGCGGACGCGAACGGCGTCCGATGCATTCCTGCAATCGATCGAGCTTGCCGTCGCCGCCGAGGAGCTTGGGGCCGACGGGGCCTACTTTCGTGTGCATCACTTCGCCCGCCAGCTCGGCTCGCCGTTCCCGCTCCTGGCCGCGGTCGGCGCTCGCACCAGGCGGATCGAAATCGGCACCGCGGTCATCGACATGCGCTACGAGAACCCGCTGTACATGGCCGAGGACGCCGGCGCCGCCGACATCATCAGCGGCGGACGCCTGCAACTCGGCATCAGCCGCGGTTCGCCCGAGCAGGTGATCGACGGCTGGCGCTATTTCGGTTTCGCCCTGCCCGAGGGAATGACCGATGCCGACATGGCGCGGCGCCACGCCGAAGTTTTTCTCGAGGTGTTGCGTGGTAAGGGTTTTGCGCAGCCCAACCCGCAGCCGATGTTTCCCAATCCGCCCGGCCTCTTGCGCGTCGAGCCGTACTCGGAGGGGCTGCGCGAGCGCATCTGGTGGGGCGCCGGCTCGAACGCCACCGCCGTGTGGGGAGCCAAGCTCGGGATGAACCTGCAGAGTTCAACGCTCAAAGTTGTCGAGAGCGACCGTCCGTTCCACGTCCAGCAGGCCGAGCAGATCCGGGCGTTCCGCGCGGCGTGGACGGCGGCCGGGCACAAACGCGAGCCGCGCGTGTCGGTGAGCCGCAGCATCTTCGCGCTGGTGGATGACAGCGACCGCGCCTATTTCGGGCGCGACACCGACAGCGAAGACACGATCGGCTTCCTCGGCGACAACACCCGCGCTATTTTCGGCCGCAGCTACGCCGCCGAGCCGGATGTCCTGGTCGACGAGCTTAAGAAAGACGAGGCCATCGCCGAAGCCGATACGTTGCTGCTCACGGTGCCGAACCAGCTCGGCGTCGACTACAACGCCCACGTCATCGAGGCGATCCTCAAGCACGTCGCCCCTGTGCTCGGCTGGCGGTGAGGGATTGCAAAGGCGCAGGGGCGATGCGCAAATCAAAAGAATTCATCCACGAAGGCAAATATGCCGCCGAGGTGCCGGTCGAGCTGATCGGGGACGATACGGCGTGGTCGTCCTATCTATCTCTTGCCGGAAGACGTCCATAAGCTCGGCACCGTCCGCCTCGCTTGCTACGCGGAGATGTCGCCGGAGCCGCCAAATACGGCCGGGTCTTCGAGCTGACGCCGATCGCGGCGAAGTGATCAAATTGCGCGCTCCGCGCCTTTGTCCGGCAATGACCGACGTCGGATGGATCGGTCCAAACCACGGGACCCTCAGGCCAAAGCGATCGCCTCGATGGCGACGAGAACGCCGGGAATGTCGGCGCCGAAGCGGACCATCGTCCGCGCCGGCTTCGCGCCGGGAAAGAACTCCGCGTAAGCCTCATTCATTTCCCGGTAGAGGTCGGGCCGCGCCAGCAGCACGGTGATTTTCACGACGCGGTCGAGCGAGGAGCCGGCGGCTTTGAGGATGGTCTCGACGTTGCGCAGGCACTGACGGGTCTGCTCGGCCATCGTGGCGCCGGCGATCTCGGTCGGGCCGCCGCCAGGCCGCACCGGTATCTGGCCTGACACGAACACGAAACCATTGGCGACGACGGCATGCGAGTACGGGGAATGCGCCGCCGGGTAGTCGGGGACGTCGACGTAGCGTATCGCGGGCATCGCGAATTCGTTAGAGCTTATCCTGCCACGCATGCGAATTCTCGCCACCGGGACACGGCAATCACGGCCTTGCTCACAGCTTCACCACCGGCCTTTTGCTCTTCACTTGGCTCGGCACCTTGACCAGCGCCTCGCCGTCCAACACCGGCTCGCCCTCGACCTCGCACAGGCAGGAGAGCCGCGCGCGCGACTTTTCCTGGATCAGCTCCGCCACCGTCACGGTGACGACGACGGTGTCGCCGATTCTGACCGGGGCGCGGAAGTTCAGCGTCTGCGAGATGTAGACCGCGCCGGGCCCGGGCAGCCGCGTGCCGAGCACCGCCGAAATGAGGCTCGCCGTATAGAGGCCGTGCGCGACACGGGTGCGGAACGTCGTTTTAGCGGCAAAATGCTCCGACAGGTGTATCGGATTGCGGTCGCCGGTGAGCTGGGCAAAGCCGACCACATCGGACGAGGCGACCGTCTTCGTGAGCCGTTCGGTCATGCCGACCGAAAGGTCCTCGAAGAACAGCGTGCGCAGCGGCGGCAGGTTCATGTGCGCATTGGATCGCGCCCAGCCGCCGCTGGCAAGCTGGACATCCTGCCCGGGATTGGCGATGGAACCGGGATCGGACACACGTCAAGGCAAACCATGGTCGATCTCACGCGCATCGCGTCCGGTCTCAGCGGGACCGCGCAAATCATTGTCGGGCCCGAGCACACGGCTCCCTTTGTCGGCTCGGGGCGCATTGCCGTGCTGGCGACGCCGGTGATGATCAACGTCATCGAGGCCGCCGCGCTCAATGCCGTCGAGCACCTGCTTCCCCAGGGTTATCAGAGCCTCGGCATCCATCTTGACGTGAGCCACGTCGCGGCAACCCCGGTCGGTTTGCGGGTCACGGCGACCGCCGAGGTTGTGCGCGTGGAAAGTCGCACCATCACCTTCCGGGTGGAAGCCCGCGACGATTTCGAGACGATCGGCGGCGGCACGCATCGGCGCGTCGTGGTCAGCGTGGCGCGTTTTGACGAACGCGTGCAGCGCAAGGTGCGAGACGACGGGTAAAGGCTAAAGCGGGATGACTTATCTTCGAGTCGTCATCCCGCTCCAGCTTTTTGGTGAAGCATGATCTTTTCGGAAAATCGGCTTCCACTTTTCCGGATCATGCTCGAAAGCCGAATGGCCGTCACGCCTTCGAGCGGCCGGAGAACCAGCCGATCAGGAACAGCACGATGGCGGCGACGGCAGCAACCGCGGCGCGCTTGGCGTGAAAGTGGGCCGAGTCGGCGATGTAACCCGGCACGAATGTCGGCAACGAGCCCGCCGGCACCAGGAAATACATCACCGCGGCGATGACGCAAATAATGGCCAGGAGATAGGCGAGCAATTTCATCGAGCGATCTCCTTCTCACAAAAGCCGGCACCAGCGCCGGCGATGAGGCGGTGTGAGATTATAGATCCCGGCTCATTGCCTGCGCGCGTTCGGGTGGTGAGGGAGAGGTCCGTTTGCCGGTCAATCCTTCGGCGGCGGCGGCGCGCCGGGCCCGACGGGGCCACGCGGGTCGTTTTTATTGGACATGCATCGTTTGATGAAGGCGCTGCGCGCGGCGCCCTGCAGCTTCTGGTCGTCGGCGCCGAACTTGCAGGTCGCCATTTTCTCCTTGGCCGTCAGCGCCAGGCACGGCGCACTCGGCAGCATGATGACCAGCGTTGCAGCAACGACTGTGTATCGAAGCATGGCATGACCCCTTCTATGCCGGAAGGCCACCTTAGCATTGATCCACGACCGCGTGCAGGGCATCGGCAATCGGCCCGATCACTCAGTTCGTTGGGCAGCGATAGAGGATCGCGCTATAGGTCTTGTCGCGATCAATGAATTGAACCGTATTGTCCGGCCGCATGGTAAAGGTGACTTCGCCCATGAGCGGCCCGGTCGGAAATTGGCATTCGAGGTGTGCATCGATGCTGCTGCCCTCACGCTTGGTGCCGAGAAAGGTGCAGACGCCGACGTGGGAATCGATCTCCTCCGGGGAGATTTTCACCTGCAGCTCGCTGGGATCGCTGCCGTCACCCTTGCACGGAACATTCTGCGTATAGATTCCGGTGAGCGCGAAATTGTCCGCGGCCGGAGCCGCGCTGGCGCCGGCGACGAGGGCAACGGTGATGCATCCCACCAGCGGATGGACGATTTTGAACACGGGTCCCCCACCCTCTTGTCTCGAATGCCGCCGCCCCCCACGGCGCCGCAGCCGCGACCCGCGCGCGAAATTTAGCCAATATCGCGCGGCCAGCCAATCCGGTCCAGGGAATATTGTCGTCCGCGCCGCGACGCCGCGGGGAGAGGCCCCTCCCTCGGCGAACCCGGGAAAGGCTTGCGCGTCGAAGCGGCGCCCGCTGCGGGCGCCGCTTTCCGCCGGCACGGCCGCTTAGTGCGCGGTAAAGCCGGAGGAGTCTTCCTCTACGATCGCTTCGGGGACATCGACGGGCTTCGCCGTTGTCTCCTCCCACGTGATCGGTTCCGGCTTGCGCACCAGCGCGCGGGTCAACACCTCGTCCATGCGCGACACCGGAATGATATCGAGACCGCTCTTGATGCTGTTGTTGATCTCGACCAGGTCCTTGGCGTTCTCTTCCGGAATGAGCACGGTCTTGATGCCGCCGCGCAGCGCGGCAAGGAGCTTCTCCTTGAGCCCGCCGATCGGCAGCACGCGGCCCCGCAGCGTGATCTCGCCGGTCATGGCCACGTCGCGATGCGACGGGATGCCGGTCATCACCGAAACGATGGCGGTGACCATGGCGACGCCCGCCGACGGACCGTCCTTGGGCGTGGCGCCTTCCGGCACATGGACGTGGATATCGCGCTTGTCGAACAACGGCGGCTCGATGCCGAAGGCGACCGCGCGCATGCGCACGTAGGAGGCCGCCGCCGAGATCGATTCTTTCATCACGTCGCGCAGATTGCCGGTGACGGTCATCTTGCCCTTGCCCGGCATCATCGCCGCCTCGATGGTGAGGAGCTCGCCGCCGACGTCGGTCCAGGCGAGGCCGGTGACCACGCCGATCTGGTCCTCGTCCTCGACCTCGCCATAGCGGAATTTGGGGACGCCGAGGTAATCGGCAAGAATCTGCGGGGTGACCTGCACCGACTCCGTCTTCTTGACCGTGAGTTCCTTGATCGCCTTGCGGATCAGGGTGGAAAGCTCCCGTTCCAGATTGCGCACGCCGGCTTCGCGCGTGTAGCGGCGAATGATCATGAGCAATGCATCGTCGTCGATCGCCCACTCCTGCGGCAGCAGGCCGTGCTTGACGGTCGCGTGCGGGATCAGGTGCTTGCGCGCGATTTCCACCTTCTCGTCCTCGGTGTAGCCGGCGATGCGGATGATCTCCATGCGATCCATCAGCGGCGGTGGAATGTTGAGCGTGTTCGCCGTGGTGATGAACATCACGTGGGAGAGATCGTAGTCGACCTCCAGGTAATGGTCGTTGAACGCGTGGTTCTGCTCGGGATCGAGCACTTCGAGCAAAGCCGACGACGGATCGCCGCGGAAGTCGGCGCCCATCTTGTCGACCTCGTCGAGCAGGAACAGCGGGTTCGAGGTTTTGGCCTTGCGCATGCACTGGATGATCTTGCCCGGCATGGAGCCGATATAGGTCCGCCGATGGCCGCGAATTTCCGCCTCGTCGCGCACGCCGCCGAGCGAGACGCGTACGAACTCGCGTCCGGTCGCCCGCGCGATCGACTTCCCGAGCGACGTCTTGCCCACGCCGGGCGGACCGACCAGGCACAGAATCGGTCCGGTCAGCTTGTTGGCGCGCTGTTGCACCGCAAGGTACTCGACGATGCGCTCCTTGACCTTCTCGAGCCCGAAATGATCGGCCTCGAGGATCTGTTCGGCGAGCGTCAAATCCTTTTTCACCTTGGATTTCTTGTTCCAGGGGATCGAGAGCAGCCAGTCGAGATAGTTGCGCACGACGGTGGCTTCCGCCGACATCGGCGACATCTGCCGCAGCTTCTTCAGCTCGTGCTGCGCCTTCTCGCGCGCCTCCTTCGAGAGCTTGGTGTGCTTGATCTTCTCCTCGATCTCGGCGAGCTCGTCCTTGCCGTCCTCGTCGCCGAGCTCCTTCTGGATCGCCTTCATCTGCTCGTTGAGGTAGTACTCGCGCTGCGTCTTCTCCATCTGCCGCTTGACGCGCGTGCGGATGCGCTTCTCGACCTGCAGCACCGAGATTTCGCTTTCCATCAGTCCGAGCACCTTCTCCAGCCGCTCGGTGACGGTCAGCGTCTCCAGGATCATCTGCTTGTCCGGAATCTTGACGGCAAGATGCGAGGCGACGGTATCGGCCAGCTTGGCGTAATCCTCGATCTGCTGGACGACGCCGATGACCTCGGGCGACACCTTCTTGTTGAGCTTCACGTAGCCTTCGAATTCGTTGACCACCGAGCGCGCCAACGCTTCGGCCTCGACCTGATCGCCCGCGGAATCGGCGATCACGGTCGCGTCGGCCTCGTAATAGTCCTCGCGATCGGTGAATCGCTTCACCGTGGCGCGCGCCGCGCCTTCGACCAGCACCTTGACGGTGCCGTCGGGCAGCTTGAGGAGCTGCAACACGCTCGCCAGCGTGCCGACGCCGTAGATGGCATCCGTCGCCGGATCATCGTCGGACGCGTTCTTCTGCGTCGCCAGCAGAATGAACGTATCCGAACGCATCACCTCTTCGAGCGCCTTGATCGACTTCTCGCGGCCGACGAACAGTGGAACGATCATATGCGGGAACACGACGATGTCCCGCAACGGCAGCACCGGATAGGCCCGGCTCTCGCCGGTCATCAGGGGCGGTTTTGGCTTGCCGATACTTGTCATGGCCCCAATTCCTTATTGTTGTGCACGTCCATCGCGACCCGCAGGATGCGCTGCCATGACGGACTGCCGGTAGCGCGATAACCCGGTACGCGGGTTTACGCGCGCATTATAGGTGGCGTCGCCGCACGGATGTGTCAAGAAAGGCCGGTTTTTCCAGCAAAAAGCCGCGTTCCGAATCCGCAGCAAACTGCCGCAAGCCGAATCGGGGATGCCGAAACTCGGCACTGCTTAGGCGCTCGCTCCGCCGGCGTCGCCGGCGCGATCGGAGCGGTCGGCATAGATGTAAAGCGGCCGGGCGGCGCCCTCGACCACCTCTTTCGAGATCACGACTTCCTCGACGCCTTCGAGGCCCGGCAAATCGAACATGGTGTCGAGCAGGATGCTCTCCATGATCGAGCGCAGTCCGCGCGCGCCGGTCTTGCGGTCGATGGCCTTGCGCGCGATTGCGGTCAGCGCCTCGTCGGCGAGCGTCAGGTCCACGGTCTCCATCTCGAACATGCGCTGATACTGTTTCACCAGCGCGTTCTTCGGCTCGGTGAGGATGCGCTTGAGCGAGGCCTCGTCGAGGTCTTCGAGGGTTGCGACCACGGGAAGCCGGCCGACGAATTCGGGAATGAGCCCATACTTCAACAAATCCTCCGGCTCCACGTCGTGGAAAATCTCGCCCTGCTTGCGGTCGTCAGGCGCCGTCACCTTGGCGCCGAAGCCGATCGAGGTCGAGCGGCCGCGCGCGGAGATGATCTTCTCCAGCCCGCCGAAGGCGCCGCCGCAGACGAACAGAATGTTGGTGGTGTCGACCTGGAGGAACTCCTGCTGCGGATGCTTGCGGCCGCCCTGCGGCGGCACGCTCGCGATCGTACCCTCCATGATCTTGAGCAAAGCCTGCTGCACGCCCTCGCCGGAAACGTCGCGGGTGATCGAGGGATTGTCGGACTTGCGCGATATCTTGTCGATCTCGTCGATATAGACGATGCCGCGCTGGGCGCGCTCGACGTTGTAATCGGCGGACTGCAACAGCTTGAGGATGATGTTCTCAACGTCCTCGCCGACATAGCCGGCCTCCGTCAGCGTGGTCGCGTCGGCCATGGTGAAGGGCACGTCGAGGATGCGCGCCAGCGTCTGCGCCAAAAGCGTCTTGCCGGAGCCGGTCGGACCGATCAGCAGGATGTTGGACTTCGCCAGTTCGACGTCGTTGTGCTTGCTCTGGTGGTTGAGCCGCTTGTAGTGATTGTGAACGGCGACCGAGAGCACCTTCTTGGCGTGATCCTGGCCGATCACGTAATCATCCAGAACCTTGCGGATTTCGCGCGGGGTCGGAATGCCGTCGCGCGACTTCACCAGCGAGGACTTGTTCTCCTCGCGGATGATGTCCATGCACAGTTCGACGCACTCGTCGCAAATGAAAACGGTCGGCCCGGCGATGAGCTTGCGCACCTCGTGCTGGCTCTTGCCGCAGAACGAGCAGTAGAGCGTGTTCTTGGAATCGCCGCCGCCAACCTTGCTCATTCCCGTCTCCGTTTCACCGCCTGTTCAGCGGTGAGAACCGCCGAGCTTACTAACGGCCGCGCTAACAATCCGTAGCGACATTCCGCGTTCTGACCTTCAACACACGCCCACAGTGACAAATCACTGTCAGATAGCACAAGCGTGCATGCTAATGGCAGGCCAATCAAGAATCCATTAACGATAATGCGAGTTTGGACGACTGTGCTTTCTAGATCACACCGGTTGGCCGAACCCGTCCCCCGGTATGAGACCGCTTTGGGCGAGCCGAATAAGCCTATTTGAAGGCGCCGGCCAACCCGGTTCCCTGCCTCACGCCTTGGCGAGGACCGGAGGTTCGACTTTGAGGCCGGGTTCCTCGGGCCGTTTTTCGATCACCTTGTCGATGAGGCCGAATTCCTTGGCCATTTCGGAGGTTAGGAACATATCGCGCTCGAGCGCGTCCTCGATCTTCTTCAGCGGCTGGCCGGTGTGCTTGACGTAGATTTCGTTCAATCGCCGCTTCAGGTTCAGAATCTCCTGGGCGTGCAACATGATGTCGGTGGCCTGGCCTTGGAACCCGCCGGAGGGCTGGTGCACCATGATGCGGGCGTTGGGCAAGGCAAAGCGCAGGTCCTTGCCGCCGGCCGCGAGCAAGAGCGAGGCCATGGACGCGGCCTGTCCGGTGCACAGGGTGGAGACCGCCGGGCGGATGAACTGCATGGTGTCGTAGATCGCCAAGCCGGAGGTCACGATCCCGCCCGGCGAATTGATGTACATCGACACTTCCTTCTTCGGGTTTTCCGCCTCCAGGAAGAGCAGTTGGGCCACGACGAGCGAGGCCATTCCGTCCTCGATCGGCCCAGTAATGAAGATGATCCGCTCCTTCAGCAGCCGCGAATAGATGTCGTAGGCCCGCTCCCCGCGGTTGGTCTGTTCGACCACCATGGGAACCAGGTATTGCATGTAAGTATCCGCTGGGTCGCGCATGGGTCACCTGCCAGAAGGGCTCATTCCGCCCGCTCAGTGTGACTGAGTCGGGCTTAACCTGTCGAAGCCGCCGTGCCGATCGCCCTTTCCCCTCCTCGCCCCGCCTGCGGGGAGAAGGAAAGGGGGGAGTCAAGCGATGGAACCAATTGCAGATATGCGCCGGAACCGCCGCGACAAGACGTGAGACGCAGCTTTCGGCGCGGGCCGCAAATGAGGAAGTCCCGCGCCGGGAAGCCCGCCACGCGACTTGCCTTGGCGACACCGCGCCAACCCCTCAACTTCGCTCACTCCTCATCGTCCTTGAACAACTCGTCGCGCGAGACTTGCTGATCCGTGACGTTCGCCAATTCGATCAGGAAGTCGACGACCTTGTCCTCGAACAACGGCGCGCGCAAGGCGGCAAGCGCTCCGGGATTCTTGCGGTAATAATCCCACACCTGCTGCTCCCGCCCCGGAAGCTGCCGCGTCTGTTCGACTACGGCCGCGGTCAGCTGCTCGTCGGTGACCTTGATATTGTTCCGTTCGCCGATTTCCGCAATGACAAGGCCGAGCCGCACCCGCCGCTCGGCGATCGCGTGGTACTCCGCGCGGGCCGCCTGTTCGGTCGTTCCTTCATCGGCGAAGGTGCGGCCCTGCTGTTTGAGGTCATCCTCGATCGAGGACCAGACGCTGTTGAACTCCTGCTCGACCAAGGTGGGCGGCGGCTCGAATTTGTGCCGCTCATCGAGCTGATCGAGCAGCGCGCGTTTGAGCTTTAGTCGTGCCGCCGCCGCATGTTCGCGGCTGATGCGCTCCTTGAGCGCCTCTTTGAGCTTGGCCGGCGAGTCGAAGCCGAGCGTCTTGGCGAAGTCGTCATCGGCCGGGACCGCGCCTGACGCTTCCACAGCCTTAACGGTGACCGCAAAGCTCGCCTCCTTCCCGGCGAGCGTTTGCGCCTGATAATCGTCGGGAAATTTGACGTTGAAGGTTTTGCTGTCGCCGGTCCTGAGCCCCGCCAATTGGTCCTCGAAGCCGGGGATGAATTGACCCGTGCCGAGGACGAGCGGAACATCCTCGCCGCTGCCGCCGTCGAACGGCTCGCCGGCAATCGTGCCCTGGAACGATATCGTGACCCGATCGCCCGTCTCCGCCGCATCGCTCTTGGCGACGAAGGGCCGGTTCTGATCGGCAATCTTCTGCAGCATTTCGTCGACTTCGGCGTCGGCCACTTCTGCGACCAGCCGTTGAAGCTTGATGGTCTTGAAATCGGTGAGCGTGATCGGCGGCACGATCTCGATCTCGATCGTGTAGGCAAGGTCCGACTTGCCGGTGATGAGCCCCTCGACCGCGCTCTCCTCCGAGGGCAGCACGACCCTCGGTTCGGTGGCGAGCTTGAAGCCGTGGTCGGCGACGATCTTGCTGTTGGCTTCGCGCACGGTCGCGTCAATGACCTCCGCCATGGCGGCCTTGCCGTAGAGGCGCTTGAGATGCGCGACCGGCACCTTGCCCGGCCGGAAACCCCGCAGTTGCACGCGGTTCTTGAGATCGTCGAGCCGCTCATTAACCCGCGCCGCCAGATCGGTCGCGGGGACGACGACCCGATATTCACGTTTGAGGCCGGCGGCGGCAGTTTCGGTCACTTGCATCGGCATTGCACTTTACGGCCTATGATCGAACTCACCCTGGCCGTTTTCGGGAAAACGTCCGCCCGGCGGCTGGTGCGGGCGGAGGGGCTCGAACCCCCACGACTTTCGTCACGGGAACCTAAATCCCGCGCGTCTACCAATTCCGCCACGCCCGCGACGGAGGGCGGCCCCGGCGGCGCGGCTTATATCATGCAGGCTGCGCGAGACACTACAAAAATAGAAAAAATAGCCGCTGCATCGCGGCTCGCAACGCATTGCGTTTGACACGGGGACGCCGCGATTCACGGCAGCAGCGTGCGGTATATGTGCGGGAGCGCTTCCGGCAAATCCTCGGAGATGAGGCCGGGGCCGACAACGCGCGCGGCTTCGCCGTGAAGCCAGACCGCGGCGGCAGCAGCCTCGAAGGCCGGCATGCCTTGCGCGAGCAGGCCGGCGACCAGGCCGGTCAGCACATCGCCGGCGCCGGCGGTCGCAAGGTAGGGCGGCGCGTTGGCGGCAATCGCCGCCCGGCCGTCCGCGGCGGCGATCACGGTGTCGGCACCCTTGAGCAACACGACCGCGCCGGTGATCTGCGCCGCACGGCGCGCTCTTTCAAGCTTCGATCCGACTTTAGTTTGCTCATCCAAGGCAAAGAAATAACGCGAGAATTCTCCTTCGTGTGGCGTCAGGATTGTGGCTTGGCCGCGGCGCCCGTGCAGCGCTTCGGCGAGCCGCTGTGGACGGCTCGAAAAACTCGTCATGGCATCGGCGTCGAGCACGATAGCGCGCTCGCCCGAAAGCGCAGCCAAGACAAGCGCGCAGGTCGCCTCGCCAACGCCCAGGCCCGGCCCAAGCGCCAGCGCGTTGAACCGGCGGTCGACAAGAAACTTCGCCAACTCGCCCGGGCCATCGACTGGCCGCACCATGACGGCAAGGCTCGCCGCGGCATTGACCGCCAGCGCCTCGCGGGGACTGGCAATCGTGACCAATCCCGCCCCGGCGCGTAAGGCGCCGCGCGCCGCAAGCCGCGCTGCCCCGGTGGACCATGAGGGACCCGACACCACAACCGCGTGCCCGCGGTCGTATTTGTGCCCCGCTGCGCGCGGCACGGGAAAACGACTGCGCCAGAGCGCGGGGACGTTCTCGAACGTCCGGGGAGCGACCCGCGCCAATACCGAATCCGCAATGCCGATATCGGCGACGGAAACGGCTCCGCAATGAAGACGGCCGGGCAAAAGCAGATGTCCCGGCTTCTTGCGAAAAAACGTAATGGTCCGTGCCGCCTTCACGGCGGCACCCATGACCGCCCCGGTCGTGCCGTTAATGCCGCTCGGCAAATCCACGGCAACAACCGGCGCCGGCTGCGCGTTCATGCTCTCGATCATGGCGCGCGCGAGGCCATCGACCGGCCGGTCCAGGCCGGCGCCGAACAAGGCATCGATCACCACGTCGGCGGCGAGCGGACCGCCCAGTGCGCCGGGTTGCGCGGTGGCAACCGGCCCAGTCCACTTGCGCGCCGCCAGCGCTGCGTCACCTTTAAGATTCGCCACATCGCCGGCGCGCAACACCTGCACGCGGTATCCGCGCCCGGCCAGGAGCCGCGCCGCGACAAATCCGTCGCCGCCATTATTGCCGGGTCCGGCCACAACAACGACGCGGCCGCCGACGGGATGGCGCGCGGCGACGGCGTCGGCGACCGCTCCGCCAGCCCGCTCCATAAGCTCGATCCCGGCCACACCGCCGGCGATTGCCAGCCGGTCGGCTTCGCCCATTTCCGTGTTGGTCAACAGCTCAATCATGCTGCGTGGAGGTTAGCGAAAACCGCGTGTCGCGAACACAGAGGCGCATTGTGCGCTCATGCGCGATTGTCATTGACGAGATAATAGGCAATGTGCCCACTTTGCGGGCGAAGGCGTCTTCCAAGCTCTTGCAAGCGGATCGTAACCCGACGATAGAACTTTGATCGGACAGTATTATTCGGCCCCTTCAGGCCTTGGCACGGGACCTGCTAACCAAAACCAGGTTCCAAAGGACGGCTCTGGCCCCGTTGGCGCCGGGAGATGAAACGCGATGAAGAAAATCGAGGCAATCATCAAGCCGTTCAAACTCGACGAGGTGAAGGAGGCGCTGCAGGAAGTGGGTCTGCAAGGGATAACGGTCACCGAAGCCAAGGGGTTTGGACGCCAGAAGGGGCACACCGAACTCTACCGCGGCGCCGAGTACGTGGTCGATTTTCTCCCCAAGGTGAAGATCGAGATTGTGCTCGGCGACGACATGGTCGAAAAGGCCATCGAGGCGATCCGTCGCGCCGCCCAGACCGGACGGATCGGCGACGGAAAAATCTTCGTCTCGACCATCGAAGAAGCCATCCGGATCAGGACGGGGGAATCCGGAGTTGACGCTATCTGATTTGCTGGCCTGACTGCCTGCGCTTTAGCGCCGCCGACAGAATTTGACCAGCGCCACGAGGCATTCATCCACCACGAAAGGGTACGCCTGCCATGACGACGCCGAAGACTGTGATGAAAATGATCAAGGACAACGACGTGAAATTTGTCGATTTCCGTTTCACTGATCCGCGCGGCAAGTGGCAGCACCTGACGACCGACGTGAGCACGGTCGACGAAGACACGTTCGCCGAAGGAATCATGTTCGACGGCTCCTCGATCGCCGGCTGGAAGGCGATCCACGAGTCGGACATGCAACTGATGCCCGACCCCGAAAGCGCCTGCATCGATCCATTCTTCGCCGAGACGACGCTGGTGTTGATCTGCGATACGTTGGAGCCGCTCACCGGCGAGCCCTACAACCGCGACCCGCGCTCGATCGCCAAGAAGGCCGCCGGCCTGGTCAAATCCATGGGCGTCGGCGACACGGTGTTTCTCGGGCCGGAGGCCGAATTCTTCATCTTCGACGACGTGCGCTACGCCGCCACGCCCTACAACACCGGATTCCGCGTCGACTCCGTCGAATTCCCGACCAATTCCGACACCGCCTATGAAGGCGGCAATCTCGGCCACCACATCGGCTTCAAGAAGGGTTACTTCCCGGTGCCGCCCCAGGACACGGCGCAAGATATGCGCTCGGAGATGCTCGCGGCCATGGCCAAGATGGGGGTCAAGGTGGAGAAGCACCACCATGAAGTCGGCTCGGCGCAGCACGAGCTCGGCATGATCTTCGCCCCCATGGTGCGCATGGCGGACCAGATGCAGATCTACAAATACTGCGTGCAGCAGGTCGCGCAGGTCTACGGCAAGACCGCGACCTTCATGCCGAAGCCGATCTATGGCGACAACGGCTCCGGCATGCACTGCCACCAATCGATTTGGAAAGGCGACAAGCCGCTGTTCGCCGGCAACAAATACGCCGATCTGTCGGATACGGCGCTGCAATACATCGCCGGCATCCTCAAGCATGCGCGCACGATCAACGCCTTCACCAATCCGACGACGAACTCGTACAAGCGGCTGGTCCCGGGCTTCGAGGCGCCGGTGCTGCTCGCCTATTCGGTGCGCAACCGCTCGGCGAGCTGTCGCATTCCTCTCGTCTCCTCGCCCAAGGGCAAGCGCGTGGAGGTGCGCTTCCCGGATCCGCTGTGCAATCCCTATCTCGGCTTCGCCGCCATGCTCATGGCCGGCCTCGACGGGATCAAGAACAAGCTCAATCCCGGAGAACCGACCGACAAGGATCTTTACGATCTGCCGCCGAAGGAATTGAAGAAAATTCCGACGGTATGCGCCAGCCTGCGCGAGGCGCTCACCTATCTCGACAAGGACCGCGACTTCCTCAAGGCCGGCGGCGTATTTGACGACGACTTCATCGACGGTTATCTGGATCTCAAGATGCAGGAGGTGATTCGCTTCGAGCACACCCCGCACCCGGTCGAATACGAGCTGTATTACTCGGCGTAAGTCAGCGTCCCATCCTCCCTTGCATTGCCAACGCGATGCAACTTGAGGGCGCCGTTGCAACGGCGCCCTTTTTCTTTTGCTTCGCGGCCGCAACCGGTAGCATGCCTCCGCGCGGCGGGAGGCGCCTAAAGCGCGTCCAGGAAAAGTGGGAACCGGTTTTCCGTCCGGACGCGCAACAATACAAAACTTAGCGGGATGACGATTCGAAGACTAAGTCATCCCGCTTTAGCGCCCTGCCCGCTGTCTTGCGTCCGCAATTGCGGCGGCGGGAACCTCACGCATCGCGACCAACCGCACTCTGCTCGGTTGGTCTGCGGCACCGCCGAGGACCTCGTCGGCCATCTCGATCCGGTTGCGTCCATTGGCCTTGGCGCGATAGAGCGCGGCGTCGGCCCGGCCTATAAGCGTCTCGATCGCAGCCAATGGCGAGCCGGATGCGACGCCGATACTGACCGTCGCCGTAATTGGCCGGCCGTTGACGGCGACGTCCGCCGCCGCAAAGGCCGACCGCACGCGCTCGGCGACGACCGCGGCGTCGGCGAGGGTGCCCGACAAGATGGCGACGAATTCCTCGCCGCCCAGCCGGCCGATCACGTCGTCGGCGCGCATGCTCTTTCGCGCCACCGTCGCGAACAACTGCAAAGCCGCATCACCGCTATCGTGCCCAAATCGATCGTTGATCGACTTGAAATGATCGAGATCAAAGGCCAGCACGCTGACCGGCGCCATGCTGTGTCGGTTCGCCTGCATGATGGCGCCGCCAGCCTCGAAAAAGCCGCGGCGGTTGAGGACGCCGGTCAAAGGATCGGTGGTCGCCGCCAACTTGTAGAGGCGCACCGCGCGATCTTTCGCCAGGATCAGCACCAGGAAGGCGGCGCCGATGACGTAGAGCAGGATTTCGATCGCGAACACCGCAACCCAGCCGGCGAGACCGCCGCGAATGCCGTCGCCGGCCGGCGCCAGCGCCGCCAACGCCACCGGGAAGAGAAAGATCGCTCCGTGCAACATCGGAACGAAGCTCGCGGGCCAGCGCCGGATCAACGATTTACGTCGCTCGTGCCACAGCTCGGCGGCGATCAGGAACGTATAGCCGGCGACAATGAGCGAGCTCATCACGATGCGCGAAGCCGTCGCGTGCGTGAAGGCCGGAAAGAAGCATGCGATCAGCCAGACGGCGGCGCCGAGCAACTGCGCGCTCCACCGCAAGCGCCGGCCGTGAAACAGGCGCGCGGCGCCCCAAATCATGCCGACGGCAACGAACAGGAGAATGTTGGCGACGTTCGCGGGCACCGGGGACGCAAACCGGTCGCTCAACTGCCACAGCACGCCGGAAAATCCGCCGATGAGATAGGCCGCGCCCCACCAGGCTAATGCGGGAATGCGTTCCTGCATCCAGGCGATCACAAGCACCACGCCAAGCAGCAACGTCACGCAAATGGCGATAACGAACAGCGTTCCGGCGTCAAGCGACACCGACGCCTGAGCCAAGTTCATGGCCATGGAGCAGCGCTCCGATCCGGTTCACACGCAAGAAAGCGTATCACCAATCCGCGTTGCGCGGTGAACGATTGCTTTTCAAGCTTTGCTAAAAGTATGGGCGATCGCGCAGGTTTTTCGGGAAAAGATTTGAAAATTATAGCGACCGGCGCGTCCAGCGGCCAGAGATCGCTCTTTGTCGTCTGTGACGGCAGCAAGGCGGCTCGGCAGAGAGCCCGGTCCCACGCTTCGCGCGGTCCCCTCCCCCGCTGCGCGGGGGCCGATGGTGACGATCAGCGCTTCGAGAACTGGAAGCTCCGGCGCGCCTTGGCCTTGCCGTATTTCTTGCGCTCGACCACGCGCGGATCGCGGGTGAGAAAGCCGCCGTGCTTGAGCACCGCGCGCAGGTCGGGCTCATGCCGCATCAGCGCCTTGGACAGCCCGTGACGGACCGCACCCGCCTGGCCCGACAGCCCGCCGCCGGAGACGGTGCACACCACGTCGTATTGACCCTTGCGGTTGGCGGCGACGAGCGGCTGCTCGATCAGCATGCGCAGCACCGACCGGGCAAAATAGGTTTCCACCGGCCGGTCGTTGATCACGATCTTGCCGCCGCCGAGCTTGATCCAGACCCGCGCCACGGCGTCCTTGCGCTTGCCGGTGGCGTAGGCGCGGCCCTGCTTGTCGAGCTTCTGCACGTATTTGGGCGGCTGCACCGCCGCCGCCGGCTTGAGCGTGGACAATTCCTCGAGCGTCTGCATGGTCTCGGCCATCACCCGCTCCTCTTGTTCTTGCGGTTCATGGCGCCAACGTCGAGCTGTTCCGGCTGCTGCGCCGCATGCGGATGCTCGGCGCCCGGATAGACCCTGAGATTGCCGAGTTGGCGACGACCGAGCGGGCCGTGCGGCAGCATCCGTTCCACCGCCTTCTCAACGATGCGCTCGGGAAAGCGGCTGGCCAGGATCGCCTTGGCGCTGCGAGTCTTGATGCCGCCGATATAGCCGGTGTGCTTGTAATAGACCTTCTGCTCCACCTTGCGGCCGGTCAACACCACTTTGGCGGCATTGATGACGATGACATTGTCGCCGCAATCGACGTGCGGCGTAAAGATGGGTTTGTGCTTGCCCCGCAACCGCAGCGCCACGATCGACGCGAGCCTGCCGACGACGAGGCCCTCGGCGTCGATCATGACCCATTTCTTGTCGACCTCGGCGGGTTTGGCCGAATAGGTTCTCATGTCCGCATCCGTTTGGCGGCTTACGATTTATCCGGAGTGAAGCTGACTGATCCCGCTTTATCCGAGGCTGCGCCTATTTATCTGCGGAAGACCCGTGGGTCAATGCGGCTGTCAGCTATTCGCCCGGTATCTCAAGCGCTTGAGCTGATGGTATTATGGCACCTGGCGCGGCGGGATAGAGTAGGTGGAGGTGGCGTGGGCGACGAGGTCATCCTCACCCTCCGACCGAATGTCGGTCTCTCCGACCGCGAGCCGTTTGCCGAGCTTGAGCAAGCGGGCTTCGGCCAAAAGGTCCCGTGCCGCCGGCTTTTTGAGGAAATTGATGGACAGATTGGTGGTCACGGCCAGCGGCACCCAGCCGATTGTGGCGAGAAGCGCGACGTAAATCGCGACATCGGCCAACGACATCATGGTCGTGCCCGAGAGCGTGCCGCCCGGGCGCAGAGATTGCGGGTCGTAATGCTTTCGGACCCGGCAACCGCCGTGCCACACCGCTTCCACGGCGTAGCCGGTTTGGGCGTTGAACATTTGCGGAAATTCCGCGCCGAGCAGGCGCTCGAGTTCCTTGACTGTGAGTTTCGCCGCCGCCATGTCTTCCATGCCCCTCTCTCCCGCTATGAGGATCGGATACTATGGGCTTGGCTTGATCGCCAAATCCGCCAAGCGCGGGACCCGACCCGAGGACAGGACCCATGACCGCCCAAGCCGCCACGCTCGCCGCCGCCCCTTCCTCCTCGCTCATCCTGCTGCGCGAGGATGCTGGCGGCGTTGCCGTGCTCACCCTCAACCGGCCGCAATCTCTCAACAGCCTCTCCGAGGCGATGCTGGAGGCGCTCGGCGACGCGCTCACCGCGATCGCCCACGATGACGCGGTGCGCGCGGTGGTGCTCGCCGCCAACGGCCCGGCCTTCTCCGCCGGCCACGACCTCAAGGAACTCAATCGGCGCCGCGCCGACGAGGATGGCGGCCGCGCCTATTTCCAGCACGTCTTCTCGATGTGCACCGCCATGATGCAGCAGATCGTCGCGCTGCCGCAGCCGGTCATCGCCGCGGTGCAGGCAACGGCGACGGCGGCGGGGTGCCAACTGGTGGCGAGCTGCGATCTCGCGGTCGCCTCGCGGGCCGCCAAGTTCGCGACCTCGGGGATCAATGTCGGCCTGTTCTGCGCGACGCCGATGGTCGCGCTCTCCCGCAACGTTGCGCGCAAGCACGCCATGGAGATGTTGGTGACGGGCGAGATGATTTCGGCCGAGCGCGCCGAGAGCATCGGCCTCGTCAACCGCGTGGTTGCGCCCGGCAGCGAAAAGGAGGAGGCGCTCAAGCTCGCGCGGACGATCGCGGCAAAATCGACGCTGGCGCTCAAGCTCGGCAAGGAGGCGTTCTATCACCAGCTCGACATGCCGCTCGCCGAAGCTTACCGGTACACGTCGGACGTGATGGTTGAAAATATGCTGGCGCGGGATTGCGTCGAGGGCATCGACGCCTTCATCGGGAAGCGCAAGCCGAAATGGGAAGACCGCTGACGGCGGACGCGTTGATGAACCACGATTCCTATTCCGACGACTACATCCGCGGCATTCTCAATACCGTGAAGTCGATCGCCATGGTCGGCGCTTCGGAGAAGGAGAACCGCCCGAGCTACTTCGCCTTCAAATATCTGCTCGAGCGCGGCTACGCCATGATTCCGATCAACCCGAATCGTGCCGGCGAGGAGATACTTGGCCGCCGCATCGATGCGCGGCTGGCGGAGATTCCCGAGCCGATCGACATGGTCGACATCTTCCGCGGCTCGCGCCACGCGTTGCCGATCGTGCAGGAGGCGCTGGCGCTGAAGCCGCGGCCGCAAGTCATCTGGATGCAGCTCGGCATACGCAACGACGAGGCCGCCGCACTCGCCGAAGCCAACGGCCTGAAGGTGGTGATGAACCGTTGTCCGAAAATCGAATATGGCCGCCTGTCGGCGGAGATTGCCTGGATGGGCGTCAATACGCGCACCATCACCGCGAAGAAGGCGACCATCGGCGGCGGCATCCAGCGCCTGTCGCTCAACCGCATGTCCGTGCGCGGCGGCGCGACCGAGGCCGCCGCTGCCGCCGAGCGTGCCCAGCACGAGGAAGGCACGCACTGACATCGCCTCGATTGCGAGAAAAACATTCGCGCCGGCATGAACCGGCGCGAATTGCTGCCGCGCGCCCGCGCGCCGCGCCTTGACGGCCTCGACCGCTCCTATAAACCGAAGGCCCGTTTTCGCTCCAAAATCGTGAGGATCGGCCGATGACCGAACGCATTCCGGGTTTTGCCACGCTCGCGGTTCACGCCGGCGCCCAGCCCGATCCCACGACCGGCGCGCGCGCCACCCCGATCTATCAGACCACCTCCTACGTGTTCGAAAGCGTCGATCACGCCGCCTCGCTGTTCGGCCTGCAGACGTTCGGCAACATCTACACGCGCATCGGCAATCCGACCAACGCGGTGCTAGAGGAGCGCGTCGCCGCGCTCGAAGGCGGCACCGCGGGGCTTGCCGTGGCCTCCGGCCACGCGGCGCAGGTCCTCGTCTTTCACTGCCTGCTGCAACCGGGCGACGAGTTCGTGGCGTCGAAGAAGCTCTACGGCGGCTCGATCAACCAGTTCAATCACGCCTTCAAGAATTTCGGCTGGAAGGTGGTGTGGGCGGACCCCGACGACATCTCCTCGTTCGAGCGCGCCATCTCGCCGAAGACCAAGGCGATCTTCAGCGAATCGATCGCCAATCCCGGCGGCGTCATCACCGACATGGAAGCGGTGGCGCGAATCGCGCGTCGCGCCGGCGTGCCCTACATCGTCGACAACACGCTGGCGACGCCCTATCTGTGCAAGCCGATCGATCACGGCGCCGACATCGTGGTGCATTCGTTGACCAAATTTTTGGGCGGCCACGGCAACTCGATCGGCGGGCTCATCGTCGACGCCGGCACCTTCAACTGGTCGCGCGAACGTCGCTATCCGATGCTGTGCGAGCCGCGCCCGGAATATCACGGCATCGTGCTGCACGAGACCTTCGGCAATTTCGCCTTCGCCATCGCCTGCCGGGTGCTGGCGCTGCGCGACATCGGCTCGGCGTTGTCGCCGTTCAACGCCTTCCTCATTCTGACCGGCATCGAGACGCTGCCGCTGCGCATGCGCAAGTCGTGCGACAACACGCAGGCGGTCGCCGAGTGGGTCGCCGCGCATCCGCAAGTCGCCTGGGTGAGCTATCCGGGATTGCCGGGCGACCGCTATCACGGCCTTGCCAAAAAGTACTGTCCGAACGGCGCCGGCGCCGTGTTCACCTTCGGCCTCAACGGCGGATACGACGCCGGCGTCAGGCTCGTCTCCAACGTCAAATTGTTCTCGCATCTCGCCAATATCGGCGACACGCGCTCGCTGATCATTCATCCGGCCTCGACCACGCATCGCCAGCTCAGCGACGCGCAAAAAACCCAGGCCGGCGCCGGGCCCGACGTGGTGCGGCTGTCGATCGGCATCGAGGATCAGGAGGACATCATCGCCGACCTCGAACAGGCGCTGGCGGCACCGGAATGACGACTCACGCCGGCGCCGGCGCGGCGACGGCTCGCTGCACGGGCACGACGACACGCGCGGCATGCGCTGTCGCCGCGGTCAAAACCAGCATCGCCGTCGCCTGATGCAGCAATGCGACGGCAATGGGCACCCGCAACAACAGCGTGATGATTCCGAGCACCGCCTGCAACGTCACCGCTGCGGCGAGCGCGACGGCGCCGAAGACCGCCGGCCCTTTCTTCATGCTGCCGGCCGCATCGCTCGCGTGCAGC
This sequence comes from Xanthobacteraceae bacterium, assembly GCA_030037895.1. GTDB lineage: Bacteria > Pseudomonadota > Alphaproteobacteria > Rhizobiales > Xanthobacteraceae > BOG-931. Next base: position 46,970 of record JASHPW010000054.1, read on the forward strand.
AGCGCGCAGACGAAGATCGCATAGGCGAGCATGCGGTGGTCGAACTGGACGGTGAGCGTGTTTTCAAAAAAATTTCGCCACGCCGGCGTGGCGAAGAACAATTGCGATGCCGGCGGCACCAACGCGCCGTCGATCAGCGGCCAGGTATTGTAGACGTAACCGGCGCGCAATCCGGCGACCAGCGCGCCGAGATAGATCTGGAGCAACACCAGGACGAGAAGAGCGACGGCGCCGGCGCGGATACGCGCGCGCGCCGGCGGGGCCGGCCGCTGGTCCAGCCGTTGCGCCGTCCAGACGAGCGCGACATAGATCGCGCAGGCGAGAATGAGATGCGTCGCCAGCCGGTATTGGGAGACTTCGACGCGATCGGCGAGGCCCGAGGCAACCATCCACCAGCCCACGACGCCCTGCAGCGCGCCAAGCGCGAAAATGAACCAGAGCCGCGGGCGCAATGCCGGTTCTACAAAGCCGCGCCACAGGAACAACAGGAACGGCAGCAAAAATGCAACGCCGATCAGCCGGCCGAGCAGCCGGTGCGCCCATTCCCACCAGAAAATCGTCTTGAATTGGTCGAGGCTCATGCCGTGGTTGAGTTCCCGGTATTGCGGAATGGCCTGATATTTCTTGAACTCGGCCTGCCAGGCGCTCGCGCCGAGCGGGGGCAGCGCGCCGATGACCGGTTTCCACTCGGTGATCGAAAGGCCGGACTCGGTGAGCCGGGTCGCGCCGCCGACGAGCACCATGGCGAACACCAGCGCGGCGACCGCATAAAGCCACAGCCGGATCGCGCGCGCGTGAGAATCGTCGGACAGTGTCGCGGTCATCGCCGATCGCTTGTAGGAGACGCGCGGACCATATAGTGCTGCCGCCACCCTCGCAACGGACGCTGTGTCGCTCCAGAATTCGCCTGTCGTGCCCATCCGCTTACGAAAATTCATCGGCGCCGTCGCGCTGTTCGTGCTCGCGATCATCTGGGCGCTGCTCGCCATGGCCGTGGCGCAAATTCCCGCCATTCGCGGGAATGCCGTCGGGTCCGTGCTCTATTACATCATCGCCGGCCTCGGCTGGGTCGTGCCGGCGATGCCGCTGGTGCGCTGGATGAGCCGGAGGACGGAGACCTGAGGGCGGACGACGGAAAACGGATAAAGCGGCCAATCCATCGTCTGTCCTGCGTCGTCCGATCACGCCGCCTGCGGGCGGTGAAAGCCGTTCCACATCGCGGTCGCGGAGCCTGAGAGCAGCACGCGCACGTAACGCAAGCGCTGATAATCGCCGTTGAGCGAAATGCGCGGCAGCGCGGTCAGGCGTTGGCCGTGCTCGGGAAACAACACGCCCGGCCGTGTCGTCACCGCGGTCTTGAAGCCGAGCTCGGCCGCGATCTTGAATTCGCGCGCGCCGGCCGAGCTGCGGTCGCCGATCGGATAGGACAGGTGTTGCGGCCGCACCGCCAGCGCCGCCTCGATGACCGTCCGGCTCAAATCCATTTCCGCGCGCGCGGCGTCCGCCGGCAACCTCGCCAGCATCGGGTGATTGACCGTATGCGCGCCGATGGTCACCAGCGGATCGGCGGCCAGCTCGGCAAGCTCCTCCCACCCCATGCACAGATCCGTGCAGAAGGCCGCGATGTCCACCTGGTAGCAGGCCGCGAGATTACGCACGATGCCGCGCATCTCCGCTTCCGTCGCACGGCCGCGCAGCCACCAATAGAGTTCATCGTAGAGCGCGCGCTTCTCCGCGAGCGTGGCGCAGTCGAAGGTGCGGTTTACGCCGTCGATCATGAGGCCGACGCGATTGTTGCGCGCGATCACCGCCTCGAGCGCAAGCCACCACAATTCGCCGAGCCGGTCGGGAAAGCTCGTGGGCACATAGACTGCGAACGGCACTTTCGCCTCTTTCAGGATCGGATAAGCGTGCTGCAGCGTGTCGCGATAGCCGTCGTCGAAGGTCAGGCACACGAAGCGCCGGGCAAGATCGCCTTCGCTCAGGCGGCGGTGCATCTCGTCGAGGCTGACGAGATCGACCGGCAGGCGGCGCAGGAGCCTGACCACCCCGGAGAGGAAGCCGGGCGTGACTTCGAGGAGACGGTTCGGCTGGAAACGGTCGCGCCGCGGCGGGCGCACGTGGTGCAAGGTCAGGATGGCGCCGACCCCGGCGACAAGGGGCGCGAGCGCGACGTGCGCGCCGGTGAAGTAAAGCCCCTCCAATCCGCCGCGGATGATCGTCTGTCTGAGACCGGCCACGGAAGGTTCCTTCCTCTC
>JASHPW010000055.1 GCA_030037895.1 Xanthobacteraceae bacterium
GACGCCGGCTCCCATCACGAACAGCTTGGCCGCCGGCACCGTGCCCGCCGCCGTCATCATCATCGGAAAGGCGCGGCCGAATTCCGCCGCCGCGTCGATCACCGCCCGATAACCGGCGAGATTGGCCTGCGAGGAGAGCACGTCCATCGCCTGCGCGCGGCTGATGCGCGGCATCAATTCCATGGCAAACGCCGTGATGCCCGCCGCGGCCATGGCGTTCAGCGCCGCCTCGTGTCCGTAGGGATCCATGATGGCGATAACCAACGCGCCCTTCTTGTAGCGTGCGAGTTCGGCCGCCGACGGCCGGCGCACTTTGAGCACCACGTCGGCACCGGCGACCGCGTCCGCGACAATGCGCGCGCCCGCCGCCGCGTAATCCGCATCCAGGATTCCCGATTTGACGCCCGCACCGGGCTCGACGGCGACGTCAGCGCCGAGCGCCGCCATGCGCTTCACCGTGTCCGGCGTCGCCGATACCCGCAGCTCCCCAGCTTCGCTCTCCGCGCAAACGGCGATTTGCAAAATTATCTCCACTGGCCAAGGTCGGCTCCGCCAAATTTGCAAAGTGCAAAATACGCACTGGCCGAACGGGGCGAAAAGAGCGACATTCGTATCGGATTCGCACCGACTCAGCAACCGTTCCCAGATTCGATGTCTCGCGTCGACGCGTTCGCGAATGACAGCTCAGAGGCACGATCGTGAAGGAGAAGGAGCTTCGGATTGCGCTGGTGTGCTTCGGGGGCGTGTCGCTCGCCGTCTATATGCACGGGATCAGCAAGGAAATACTTAAGCTCGTTCGCGCCTCGCGCGCGCTGCACGCAATCACCGACCGAACGCAGCGGGCGCGCGCCGCGTTCGCCGATCTGGTCGACCGCGACGATCCTGAATACGACAGCGAAGCCGTCTATTTCGAACTATTGCGCGAGATCGGCCGCAAGATCGAGCTCAGGGTCATCGTCGACATCGTAGCCGGAGCGTCCGCGGGCGGAATCAACGGCGCGATGTTGGCGCGCGCGCTCAGCCACGATCTGCCGATGGGAGGATTACGCGACCTCTGGCTTGAGCACGGCGATGTCAGCGAACTGCTGGCGCCGGAGGCGCGGGCGCGCGGATGGAGCAAATGGTTCCTGCGGCCGCTGTTCTGGGCGGTCGGCGCGTCGCGGTTCGAGTTCGCCCGTGACGCCGAGGTGCGCGCCAAGCTGTCGATGTTCGTGCGCTCGCGCTGGTTCAAGCCGCCGCTCGACGGCGCGCGCATGGCCGGCCTGATGTACGACGCCGTCGCCGCCATGGGCAGCCCGAAAGACGTCGAAGCCTCGTTGTTGCCGTCGGGTCTGGGCTTGGATCTGTTCGTCACCGTCACCGACTATTACGGCTGCGACCAGCTCGTGCATATTCACGATCCTTCGATCATCCGCGAGCGCGTGCACCGTCAACTGCTCCACTTCAAATATCGGCGCCACGCCAACGGCGAGGTCGAAAGCGACTTCGATCTGGCCAACGCGCCCGGGCTGGCGTTCGCCGCGCGGGCGACATCGTCCATTCCCGGCGCTTTTCCGCCGGCGCGGATCGTTGAAATGGACGAACTGGTCGGCAGCAGAGGCGCGAGATGGCCGCGCCGCGCCGATTTCATCCGCCGGAATTTCAAGAATTATCTGGAGGCGGGCCTCGATCCCGCGCACGCGCCCTTCATTGACGGCAGCGTGCTCAACAATCGTCCGTTCCGCGAAGCGATCAGAGCCATCGCCGGCCGGCCGGCATACCGCGAAGTGGACCGTCGGATCGTGTACATCGATCCCGATCCGCAGCCGCCGGGATCGCGGGCGCGCGATCAGATGCCGGGATTTTTCGCCACGCTGAAGGGCGCATTGTCGGATATCCCGCGCGCCGCGCCGGTGATCGACGAGCTCAGTTGGGTGATCGACTTCAACGAGCGCGCGCGCCGGCTCAAGGCGATCGTCGAACGGGCGCGACCGCAGATCAGCCGCCTGGTCGCCGGCGTCGTGACCGCGCCCGGCGACGCGATCACCGAGTCGCAAATTCGCGAATGGCGCGAGCAGGCCAATGTCCGCGCCGCGCAGGAGGGCGGCTTCGCCTATGAAGGTTATGTCGGCCTCAAGCTCGCTTCGGCGCGGGCGTTCCTCGGCCAGTTGATCATGAAGATCCGCGGCGTGCAGGCGAGCTCGCCGTTCGCGCGGGTGATCGCCGAGGTCGTCGATGCCTGGGCGGTCCGCGGCGAGCGACCCGATCAGCGGACCGAACAGCGCTCGTTCCGCACCGCGGCCGCGCTCGGCCTCGAGGCGGCGCCGCGCTGGGTCAATCTTTTGCTGGCATTCGATCTCGACTATCGCCGGCGCCGGCTGCATTTCCTGATCGAGGGACAGAACCGGCTCTATGAAATGCTCGATTCGAAGCCGTTCGAAGGCATCGATGCCGGCGCGGTCGATCGGCTCAAACGCAGGTTCTACGACTGCCTCGACGCGCTGCAGCGACGGGAGAATCTCGATCAATTCGATCAGGAAACCGGCGACCTGGTCACGGAAATATTTCCCACGGCGCCGGCGGCGGACGACATCAGGAACATCGGTCGCCACGCCCGGTCGGTCGCCGCGCAATGCGGCGACAAGATCGATCGCCTCGTCAAGCGATTGGCGTCGCGCATCGATCTCGACGCCAGCACGCGGGACATCGACGTGCTGCTGGCCGAAACATTCAACGACGGCTGGCCCCCGGCCGCGAGCCGCGAAGTGTTGATCAATTATCTCGGTTTCCCGTTCTGGGACGTGCTGACCTTTCCGGTCATGACCTGGCGCGAGATCGGCGAATTCAACGAGCTTTTGATCGATCGGATCAGCGTCGAGGATGCGCGCGCGCTGGGGAAGTTTGAATGCGCGCAGAAACTCAAGGGGATTGCCTTCGAGCACTCCGCCGCATTCCTGTCACGCGCCTATCGCGAGAACGATTACCTGCTGGGGCGGCTGCATGCCTTGGATCGTCTCATCGACATTGTCTGCGACTCGGCCGGAGCGGGCATAGTAAGCAACGCCGATCTGCTGGCGCTGAAAAGGCGCGGCTTCATCCGGATTCTGGACGCCGAAGCGCCGTATCTTCCCTTCAGCGGCGAATTGATCGCGGAACTGCGCGCCTGCGTCGACTCCTTGGCGGCGGAGGAGGACCCGCGCCCGCGCGCGGCGAGCGCCGGTTAGCGACCGGAGCTTGCCGCGGCGAACGGCAGGCGGTCCGCCGAGACGATGCGCACGTCGCTCACCCGTCCGAATGAATTGCGCGTGTCGCGCAAGCAGGCCGCTTCGTAATACGGCCACGCGCGTTGCGAGCACTCCCTTGCCAGCGCCCGCGTATCGGCGCGATCGGCCTTGGCACCCGCGACCGACCCGCGCGCTTCGACCTCCGCCGACAGGCTCAAGGTCGCGATAAAAGACGCCGCTACGATCGCCGCGGCGGCGATGGCGTAAACGGTTTTGATCATGACACCAATCCCTGTTTTCTGTTTCGCGCCCGTCAGCCGTCTCGGAGACAACAAGAGCTTTTGCGTTAGGGTCGCGTTTCAATTGGTTGCCAGTTTGGTTCAGGCAGGGACGGCCATCATTGATCGCCATCACATTAGTGCTGCTTTGGTAACGCATTGGGAAATAATACAAATCTCCCGGATGCGGATGATTTGGCGGCTGCAATCCGCATCGACAATCGCCTTGCGGTTGCCTGGGGCACGGGCTAGACCCGCGCCATGCCGCGCATTGCGCTGTTTGCGGGGTCCTTCGATCCCATCACCAACGGCCATCTCGACGTGGTCGCGAGTGCCGCGCGGCTCGCCGACCGGCTGGTGCTCGCCGTCGGCGTTCATCCCGGCAAGGCGCCGCTGTTTTCGGCGGACGAGCGGCTCGCCATGCTTGGGGAGATCTGCGGTCCGCTGGGGCGCACGGCGGGCTGCGAAGTCGCTTGCACCACCTTCGGCGATCTCGTCGTCTCGGCGGCGCGGCGGGCCGGAGCGACGATCCTCATCCGCGGCGTGCGCGATGCCGCGGACTTCGATTACGAGATGCAGATGGCCGGCATGAATGCGGCGATGGCGCCCGAGGTGCAGACCGTGTTTCTGCCCGCTTCACCCGCGGTCCGCCCGATCACCGCCACTTTGGTGCGTCAGATCGCGAGCATGGGCGGCGATGTCTCGGCCTTCGTGCCCGCGCAAGTCGCGGCGCGGCTGAAACAGAAGTTCGCAAAAGCCTGAAAACCTCGTCGGGAGATGACATGATCCGCATCCTTGCCGTGCTTTTTGCCGTGATGTGTGCCGCTCCGGTCGTTGCCGAGACCTTGCCGCCGGGGCTTGATCCGCAAAACACCCTCTACCTCGACACCAAATACGGCCGGGTGGTCATCAAGCTCTTCAACGACATCGCGCCGCATCATGCCGAGCGGCTGAAGCTGCTCACCCGCGAGCATTTTTATGACAACGTGCCGTTTCATCGCGTCATCGACGGCTTCATGGCGCAAACCGGAGACGGGCAGTACGGCAACGGCACCGGCGGCTCGAAATACCCGGATTTGAAGGCCGAATTCTCCAATGTGCCGTTCAAGCGCGGGACCGTCGGCATGGCGCGCACCAACGATCCCAATTCGGCCAACAGCCAGTTCTTCATCATGTTCGCCGACGGCCCCTTCCTCAACGGCAAGTACACCGTGGTCGGCGAGGTCGTGCGCGGCATGGACGTGGTCGACAAGCTCAAGCGCGGCGAGCCGCCGGCCAATCCCGACCGCATCATCCGCATGCAGGTGGCCGCCGACGTGAAGCCGTAACGCCCGCGCGCGTCCGCATGCCGTGAGACGGACATTGGGGAATGCGCACGGACCTTTTCGATTTCACGTTGCCCGAGGACCGCATCGCGCTGCGGCCGGTTTCTCCCCGCGATAGCGCCCGTCTCCTGGTGGTGCGCCCGGGCGAGGCGCGCGGGCTCGATGACCGGACGATGCGCGACTTGCCGGCGCTGCTGCGGCCGGGCGACGCGCTCGTCGTCAACAACACCAAAGTGATACCGGCAAGCTTGAGCGGCCGCCGCATCGGCCGCGGCGACCGTGAGCCCGAGATTACGGCGACCCTGACGCGGCGGCTCGACGGCTCGCGTTGGAATGCCTTGGTGCGGCCGGCGAAGCGCCTCGCCATCGGCGACGTCGTGCGTTTCGGCAGCGAAGGCCGGGTGTGCTTTCTCGACCAGCTCGACGCCACGGTGGAAGCGAAAGGGGAGGGCGGCGAGGTCACGCTCGCCTTTGCCTTTCATGGCGCGGTGCTCGACCAGGCGCTCGCCGAGCGCGGCGACATGCCGCTGCCGCCCTACATCGCCGGCCGCCGCGCCGTCGACGAGCGCGATCGCATCGACTACCAAACGATATTCGCCCGCGAGGAAGGTTCGGTCGCGGCGCCCACCGCCGGCCTGCATTTCACCGATGCGCTCGTGCAGGCGCTCGCCGGGCGCGGCATCGGCCTCCATCGGGTGACGCTGCACGTCGGTCCCGGTACCTTCCTGCCGGTCAAGGCCGAGGACACTTTGGGGCATAAGATGCATCCGGAATGGGGCAGCGTCAGCGCCGAGACTGCGGCGGCGCTCAACGCCGCGCGGCGCAAGGGCGGGCGCATCGTCGCCGTCGGCTCGACCTCATTGCGGCTGCTCGAAAGCGCGGCAGCGGCGGACGGCACGCTGTCGGCGTTCTCCGGCGGGACCGCGCTGTTCATCACGCCGGGCTACCGCTTTCGCGCGGTCGATGCGATGCTGACCAACTTCCATCTGCCGCGCTCGACTTTGTTCATGCTCGTTTGCGCCTTCTGCGGCCTCGAAGTGATGCGACGCGCCTATGCGCACGCGATCGAGACGGGCTATCGGTTCTATTCCTATGGCGACGCCTGTTTGTTGTTTCGTGGGCCGTAGTCGAGCAAGCGAGTAGCGAGTAGCCCGCATGAGCGAAGCGACATGCGGGGTTGGCCAACGGCAGCATCAAATCCCGAATATCGCTCCGCTCATCCGGGCTACGTTCGCTACGTTGGCCACGCTCGCCATGGCTTCGATATTTTCAGCCGGAAGCCGCTTTCGCCTTCGCCATGCCCTTCTGCAGATCTTCCGCGTTCATGACCGGCGTGATTTCGACCGCTGCATCGAGGTTC
>JASHPW010000056.1 GCA_030037895.1 Xanthobacteraceae bacterium
GACGGGGATCGGAGCGCCCTTCTCGAGCTTCTGGGTCTGGGCGTTGAACGCCTTGCAGAATTCCATGATGTTGAGGCCGCGCTGGCCGAGCGCCGGGCCGATCGGCGGCGACGGATTGGCCGCCCCCGCCGGCACCTGCAGCTTGATGTATCCGGTGATCTTCTTCGCCATTCTCCACTCCCGTTCGTGGTGCGGCGAGCGGACGCTCGGCGACCGACCGCGCTTGCCTCCCACGGTTGCAGACGACAGATGACGGACGACAGACGACGGATCAAGCGTTGCTCGCTGCCATTAGCCGCCCTCGACCGCTTCCTATCTGTCCTCCGTCCTTCGTCGTCCGACTACAGCTTCTCCACCTGCCCGAACTCCAGCTCGACCGGCGTGGCGCGGCCGAAGATCGACACCGCGACCTTGAGGCGCGAGCGGCCCTCGTCGACCTCCTCGACGGTGCCGTTGAAGGAGGCGAACGGCCCATCCGACACGCGGACCTGCTCGCCGACCTCGAAGGAGACCGACGGTTTCGGCCGCTCGATGCCTTCCTGCACCTGGTGCAGGATGCGCTGCGCCTCGGCTTCCGACAGCGGCATCGGCTTGTTGTCGGAGCCGAGGAAACCGGTCACCTTCGGCGTATTCTTGATCAGGTGGTAGGCATCGTCGGTCATTTCCATCTTCACCAGCACGTAGCCCGGGAAGAACTTCCGCTCGGCGTCCACTTTGCGGCCGCGCCGCACTTCGACCACCTTCTCCTTCGGAACCAGGATCTCCTCGAACAGGCCGGCGAGGCCGCGCTGCTTGGCCTGCTCGCGGATCGAATCCGCGACCTTGTTCTCGAAATTCGAGTAGGCGTGAACCGCATACCACCGGCTGGTCATGTCATGAATTCCGGTTTCGTGAATGCGAGGCGGTGAATGGACAGCGCTCAAGAGTTGATGCCGAGCAAGAAACTGACGCTAAAGCGCATGACCTGATCCGCCAGCAGGAAGAAGATCGAGGCGATGAACACCATCACGAACACCATGATGGTGGTGACGGTCGTCTCCTTGCGCGTCGGCCAGGTGACCTTTTGCGCCTCGGCGCGCACTTCCTGCAGGAACTTGAACGGGCTGATCTTGACCATCGCTCGATCCGAATAGCCATCCCCCGCCCACCTTTCAGGAGGAGACCGACCGGCCGGGTCCTTTGGGGAATGTTCGCCGCGGAAGTCCGTCGCCGGGCCGCTGACGATGGCTGTTACCTACTGCCGGCCCGCCGGACCGTCAAGGCACCAGAGGTCGGATGACAGAGGGCGCACGACAGATAAGGGCCATCTGCCAAGCCAGCCTGCCCAAGCGCAATTACAATTACGGTGCAATTACGGTGAGAGTGCACTTAAACTCTCCCGCTGCTACGGTTTTAGCCCGCGCTTGCCCGGCCGTAGGAAGCGCGGCCAAGCCGCTGCCGCGCCGCCGAGCAAGGTGATGAATTGCCGCCTTCCTATGGTGATCGCCACGGGACCCTGTGACGGGGAAACGCCCTGTGGGAAAAACAATATCACTCCTCTGACGCGAGGTCTTTGGCCTATTTCACCTTGAGATGAAACATCGCTTCACCTGTCAGATGCAAATGTCCTGTCAGCATAATATTTGAAATTATTGCCGGATTCTGGTGATGGCAGGAAGGGGTGGACTGAAATTCTGTAGCAGTTTCAGCCGTTCATCTGCTATTCCACGCGGCAAAAAACGCGATAAAACCGCAGTCGTCCCGAACCGGAATTGTCCACCCTTGCGCCCGGTTAAGCGAGGACCATCACATTCACCCGAACGTAAGTGCGGAATCGAAACCGTGTACGCCGATCCCGAATCTCGCTCAGGCCAACGCGGCTTCCACGACGCTGACTGCGGAATTGGTCGGTACTACGCGAGTAAGGCGGAAGCCGGCCTTGCTGAGAAGGAGGTCATATTCGGCTTCAGTACGTTCCTGACCACCAGTGACCACAAGCATTCCAATGTCCAGCATTTTGCCCGGATGCGGCGTGTCACCGGCAGGCAGCACCATTTCGACGATCAGCAAACGGCCTCCCGACTTTATGGCCTTGCGAACATGGGTAAGAATTGTGATGCACTGATCCTCACTCCAGTCATGAAGGATGTGCGACAGGACATAGGCATCCCCGCCGGCCCATACACTCTTGAAGAAGTCGCCGACCTCAACGGTCACGCGATCGCTTATTCCCTTAGCTGCAAGCAAGGCGGGTGCGTCAGTCACCACATGCGGCAAGTCGAACAGCACGCCGCGCGGCCCCTCATGGCGGGTGAGGATAGCCGCGAGCATGTTGCCGGTCGCACCGCCAACATCGACAACGGTATTGAAACTCGAAAAATCGTAAGCGGCGGCGACGGCCGGTGGCTCTTGGCTATGTAAGCCGACCATCGTCTCGCTGAACAAAGACGCGGAGTCGGGATGTTTCGAGAGGTACTCGAAGAGCGACATGCCGTGCACTTTCTCAAAACCGGCCTTTCCCGTCTGAATGGAATAAACGAGGTGTTCAAAGCAACTTTGCCACCAGTCTGCCACCAGCAAAGTCGCCCTTGCCGAGCCTGGTGCGCCGGTCTTGAGCGCCTCACCCAAAGGGGTCAAAGCAAAACGCTGCTCTCGTCGCTCGGTGAGAATGCCTAAGCCCGCCAAAGCACGCATAAACCTGTGCAAGGAGGGCGCATGCGCCCGCATCGGGCCGGCAAGTTCCGCGGCGCTCTTCGGCCCGGCCGCAAGTTGATCGGCCAGCCCGAGCTGGGCCGCCGCGCAGATGGTTCTTGGAACGACAAACGCGCGGCTCATTTGGATTAGTTGAACGCTCGGCGGAAGGGTCTGCAATGCAGCCTGATTATTGTCTGGCATATCAATCTCCAAAATGAATTAAAGACCCGCGTCTCGCGATTGCAAATCGGCGATCCGCGAAAAACCGGCAGGTCCCGGTAAGCTCAGATCGCTTTCCGATCTAAAGCGCAACTGTCGCTGCGAATTTCGAGATTAGCAACAGCATCTTTACCCAATCTGGGCTGCGGAATCGTCTATCCCATCCGTCTTTTTTCGGCCGGGTGGGCCGGATTGGACCGCGCCGCCTTTCGCCGTTCTAAAAAGGCCCTACCATCCGAGCATTTTAAATATCATGCGAACTTTAGGAAGTGGCGGCTGCGCTATCTCAATGCCGCATGCGATCTGAGCGATTTGCGGTCGCCTCCAGGCAACCGTCTTGAGGCGCTGACCGGCGGCCGCAAGGGCCAACACTCGATCAGGATCAACGATCAGTTCCGGGTGTGCTTTGTGTGGACGGCGGAAGGCCCGGCGGAGGTTGAGATTGTCGACTACCACTGAAGAGGACGTACAATGGTCAAGAAGCTCAAGCCCATGCATCCAGGTGAAGTTTTGCGGGAAGAGTTTCTGGTTCCGCTGGGAATGTCGGCAGCCGCACTTGCCAAGATTTGCGGCTTGCCTCGCACACGAATCGAGCGGATCGCCAACGAACAGACTGGCATTACCGCCGATACTGCGCTGCGGCTCGCCAAGGCGCTCGGCACGACGGCACAGCTTTGGTTCAATCTGCAGATCGACTATGACGTTCAGATTGCAAAGCGCGATCTCGGTAAGATCCTGGAACGGATCCGGACCGTAAACAAGCCGAAAGCTGCCTAGCGCCGAACCAACGACTGACCCATTGCAGCGCGGGTTGCCCGCCCGCATTTGTCTTCAAACTTATGAGTTCCGTTTCGCCTCGTGATGGCAGGAGTGGAGGGACTCGAACCCCCAACCCCCGGTTTTGGAGACCGGTGCTCTGGCCATTGAGCTACACTCCTCCGCGGCGCCTAGGCACTAGCATAGAGGCCGCGGACACGACCAGTCTTGAATCAGCACGGCTGCAGGCCGGCCAAAGTCGGGCCGGAGAAGCGCCACCTTACGACCAAACCCGAAGCACGGCTGTTGCGGTCGCAAATCATCTTGCGGATGGATCACGCCGCAGGAGCGTCGCCGAAATCGTCATGTGTTTGAAAGAATTGGAGCGGGTGAAGGGAATCGAACCCTCGTCATAAGCTTGGAAGGCTTCTGCTCTACCATTGAGCTACACCCGCAATTTCAATTACTTAGCTAATGTTTCCGGTCTCTTTTTCCTGCGAATTTCCTGCTAGCCACAATTCCAATTTGCGCGGGAAAAATCAGGCCGAGACATAATACCTTAAGGCCCGCTTTTTGGAAAAAAATACCTCAAGGTCCGCTTTGGGGAAAAGCGGACCTTGACCCGGCAATGAAACCGGTCAACTCGGTCAAGAATGACCCATCTCTGCCATTAACGGCCAAATTTGCGATGACGCACAACACGACACTCCTGCGATGATTTGGTAGGGTTTCGCCCTCAGCCGGAGGGGAAAGCAGTGAAGCGTCGCGAGTTCATTAACTTTCTTGGCGGCGCGGCAGCCGCATGGCCGCTGGCGGCGCGCGCCCAGCTTCCGGACCGGATGCATTTGATCGGCGTTCTGATTAACTCCGTCGAGGGCGATCCGGCCGGGCAATCGTGGCTCACGGCGTTCCGCGATGAGCTCGCAAAACTCGGGTGGACGGAAATTAATTTGCGGATGGAAATTCGCTGGGGCTCCGATTCCGCGCTTATCGAACGCTACGCGGCGGAACTGGTCGCGCTCCGTTCCGAAGTACTTTTGGGCGAGTCTACTGCGGCGCTCCAGGCGTTCCAGCGGCAAACAAAAACAATTCCGATTGTGTTCCTCGGGGTTGCCGACCCGATCGGCCAGGGCTTTGTCGCGAGTTTGGCGCACCCCGGCGGCAACATAACCGGATTTAGCGTTTTCGATGCGCCAATGGCGGGTAAATGGCTGGAGCTGTTGACGCAGATCACTCCACCCGTAGCGCGCGTTGCGGTCTTATTTAACCCCGCGACAGCGCCCTACGCCGGACTGATGCTGCACGCTACCGTCGAAGCGGCTCGGTCAATGGCGTTGGCGGTGCGGGCCGTGCCGGTGAACAACGATTCCGAGATCGAGACTATGATGGCGGGGATTGCACACGAAGAGCGCAGCGGAGTGCTGGTGTTGGCGAGCGCCTTCACCGTGGCCCATCATGATGCCATTGTCGCTATCGCCAACAGAGACCACGTTCCAGCGGTCTATGGAATCGCCATGTTCGCCACAAGTGGTGGGCTGATGTCATACGGCCCCGACGTCACCGACTCGTTCCGCCATGCTGCAGTTTATGTCGACCGTATTCTGAAGGGTGCCAAGCCCACCGACCTGCCAGTCCAGCAACCAACAAAGTTCGAGCTTGTGATCAACCTCAAGACGGCCAAGGCGCTCAGTATCGCCATCGCGCCGTCGCTGCTCGCTACCGCCGACGAGGTGATCGAGTAGTTGCGCCGTTTGCTGCGGCGCATGAGTCTGTTCCTGGCACCTCGCGTCATTTCGCCACGACGCAGCAATTCGGTCGCTTTCGGAGCAAAGCGGACATTGACCCGGCAATGAAACCGGCTAACCCGGTCGAGAATGACCGACGGCTTCAAACGGCAGCCAATCATGCGGTGTTGCGAACCACGATCTGATGCGCAACGTGTCAGGCGGTGTGGACGGGTTCGCGTAAACGGAAAATATGGAATATCGGGCCGAGAGCAGAACGGCTCTACTCCACCCTGATGCCGACCGCCCGGATCACCTTGGCCCATTTCTCGTGCCTTCCGAAACGCCGCTTTCGGAGTGCGGCCTCGGTCGGACTAGGATTTTGGCAGCCGCGACCATGCCCCGACCAGCCGCGGCGCAAATGTCACGCTTTCATTCGCCACCGCATCCTGCCGCATCCGGTCGGCCAATGTGTCTATCGCCACTTCCTCGACCGTCGCTGCCCCGTTGCGCTCCAACAACGGCAGGAGGCTTCGGACGATTTGTGCCATGGAGGCGTAGGCCTGAGAATCCGGACCGCTCTCGACGCGCGACGCCGCGATCATAGTCGGCCGCGGCAACCCAGCGTTCAGGAAGGTTGAAAGCAGCCTGCTTCCCATGTTCAATTCCGCGCCACCCGTCTTGAATCCGCCGAGAATCCACGAGCGAACACGGTTGAACATTTCAGAGGTGGGACCAGGTCGAGAATGACCCATCGGCGACGTGCCGCATCGAAGTTCAATTAAACTCCCAACTCTGCCGTACACGTATTTTTTGGGCACGCAGACCGTATGTCTCCCGAACTCATGATGTGGTTCGTGCTTGCGACGAAGATGGCGGTTACCGCGCTGTTTGTGACCGCGGCGACCATCATCGCCGAACGATTAGGCGCCACGGTTGGAGCGCTCGTGGCAACGCTGCCAGTCTCAGCCGGCCCGGTCTATGTGTTTCTGGCCCTCGATCACGATTCCACTTTCATTTCTTCGAGCGCGGTTGCGAGCCTCGCACTGAACAGCGCTACGGCGATTTATCTCACGGCCTATGTTCTGATCGCCCAACGACGCTCGATGTGGTTCAGCATATCCCTAGCATTTGTAATGTGGCTGGCGGCCGTTTTGGTGCTCAGCCCCGTCCAATGGGCCGCATGGTCGGCATCTCTTCTCAACGTCATCGTATTCACCGCTTGTACCTTCATCGTCCAGCCATTTCGCCTCGTAAGCATCCCGCGAACCACACGACCCTGGTACGACTTCGTGTTACGAGCGGGTTTGGTGGCTTCGCTAGTCGGCGTGGTCGTAACTCTAAGCTTTCAAATTGGCCCGAAGGGAAGCGGCGTGCTCGCTGTGTTCCCGGTCATCTACACCAGCATTATGCTCATTCTGCATCGCCGCGTTGGCGGTCCCGCCACGGCAGCCGTGTTGGCGAACGCCGTTCCCGCTCTTGCCGGATTTGGCTTGGCTTTGCTCACCTTGCATCTCGCCGCAGTGCCGCTTGGATCCGGTGCAGCCCTCATCCTCGCCCTCGGCGTTTCCGTCGTTTGGAATGCCGTTATTTATGCAATACGCCGCCGCCAGGCTCTTGCTTAATTACCTCGCCCGACCTGGGCGTTTGAGTAATTATAATGCCGGCTAGCGCGCTGGACGGCCCGGCCGGGTTTTACAGCAGCCGGCGCACGGCCGCCGCCCATGCCGCCAGCTTTCGTTCGCGGGTGCCGGCATCCATGCGCGGCGTGAACCGCCGCTCCAACCGCCAACGATCGACAAAGCGGTCCGGCGCGGGAAAGAAGCCGGCGTGCAGGCCGGCGAGATAAGCGGCACCGAGCGCCGTCGTCTCCCGGATTTGCGGACGGTCTATCGTTCTCTCCAGCACATCGGCGAGGCGTTGCATCGTCCAATCGGAAGCGGCCATTCCGCCGTCGACGCGCAAAATCTTGAGCGCGCTCCCGGCCTCCCGCCAATCCGCCTGCATGGCCGCGAGCAGATCGGCGGTCTGGAAGCAGACGCTCTCGAGTGCGGCTTGCGCCAATTCGCGCGGCCCGGTGGCGCGCGTGAGGCCGAACAGCGCGCCGCGCACGTCCGCCCGCCAATAGGGCGCGCCCAATCCGACGAACGCCGGAACGAGGACGACCTCCTGCGTGGCGTCCGCGGCCGCGGCGAGCGCGCCGGTTTCCTCCGCGCTTGGCACGATGCGCAGGCCGTCGCGCAGCCATTGGACCGCCGCTCCGGCGACGAAGATCGAGCCTTCGAGCGCGTAAACGCGCGTCCCGCCGAGCTGGTAGGCGATGGTCGCGAGCAGCCGGTTTTTGGAGGCGACGGGCGTGCGGCCGGTGTTGAGGAGAGCGAAGCATCCGGTGCCGTAGGTGGCCTTGAGCATGCCCGGCGCGAAACAGGCCTGGCCGATCAGCGCCGCCTGCTGGTCGCCGGCGACGCCGCAGATGGGAATTGCGGCGCCGAACAGTTCGGGAGCGGTCGAGCCGAACGCGGCGGACGAATCGAGGACCTGCGGCAGCACGGCTTTCGGGATGCCGAGCATCGCCAACAGCTCATCGTCCCAACGGCCTTCGTGGATATCGAACAACAGGGTCCGCGACGCGTTGGTCGCGTCGGTGGCGTGGACTTTGCCGCCGGTCAATCGCCACAGCAGGTAGGTATCGACGGTTCCGAACGCGAGCTCCCCGCGCCGAGCGAGGTCGGCGATATTCGGGGCGGAGTGCAGAAGCCAGGCGAGCTTGGTGCCGGAAAAATACGGGTCGAGCGTGAGCCCGGTCTTCGCCGCGACCATGGGCTCGTGGCCGCCGGCCTTGAGCCGCGCGCACAGATCGGCGGTGCGCCGGTCCTGCCAGACGATGGCGCGATGAACCGGGCGCCCGCTCGCGCGGTGCCATAGCAGCGTGGTCTCGCGCTGATTGGCGATGCCGATAGCGGCGACGTCCTTGGCCGCGGCGCCGGCGGCGCGCAGGGCGTCGCGGCAGGTCGCGAGCGTCGTCGCCCATAGATCTTCGGGCTCGTGCTCGACCTCGCCGTCGGCCGGGAAATGCTGCGGAAATTCCCGTTGGGCAAAGGCCGCGACCGAGGTATCGGCGCGGAACAGCATGGCACGGGTCGACGTCGTGCCCTGGTCGATCGCCAGTACGTAGGATGTCACGCGCGAGCCCTCCTTGCCGGTTCCGCACCGGCCGTCGCCCGCTGTTTCGACGATTGCGGCAGGACCCGGTTAATGCCCGGGATTTATCGGCGCAGCGAACGGCGACTTTGGCGGATCGAAGTAATGGTTTCCTAGCGATTCCACCATAAAAGCGGGCATTGGAGCAGATGTATCGTGTTCCGGATAATTCACGAAAGCACGGCCGGCCGCGCCGGAGCGCCGCGACCTTTTGCAGGTCTCGTCCGCAGCGAGAGCGGCGCGGCCGCCGTCGAATTCGCCCTGGTGGCGACGCCGTTCGTAGCGCTGCTCGTCGCCCTGCTGCAGACGGCGCTGGTGTTTTTCGCCGGCCGGGTGCTCGACGAGACGGTCGAGGAAGCGAGCCGCTACATCTTGACCGGGCAGGCGCAGACTGCGGGCCTCACCCAGAGCCAGTTCGCCAGCTATTTATGCAACGACGTCAACACCTACGCGTCGCTCTTCAACTGCAGCAATTTCATGATCAACGTGCAGAGCTACAGCTCGTTCGCCGCGGCCAACACCACGACGCCGACTCTGACCTTCAACGCGCAGGGTCAAGTGACCAATAGCTGGGCCTATTCGCCGGGTGACCCGGGAGACATCGTGGTCGTGCAAGTGATGTATCAATGGCCGATCGTGCTCGGCCCGCTCGGCTTCAATCTCTCCAACCTGTCGAACGGCAATCGCCTGCTCGTTTCGACCGCGGTGTTCAAGAACGAGCCTTATTGAATGGCGACCACCCGACCCCTCCTGGAGCTTCGATCGCATCTGCGCGGCTTCGTCGGCGGCCGCGACGGCGTCTCCGCCGTCGAATTTGCCATCGTGCTGCCGTTCATGGTCACGCTTTATATCGGCGCGACCGAGCTGGGTAGTGGTATGGAGGCCCAATACAAGACCACGCTCGCCGCCCGGACCGTCACCGATCTTGCCTCGCAATATACCACCATCGACAACGCCACCATGAGCAGCATTCTCGGCGCGGCATCGGCAGTCATCTCGCCGTATTCGACTTCGGGTGTGACCGTGACCGTGTCGGAAGTGAGCACCGATGCCAACGGCAACGCCACCATCACCTGGAGCGACTCGCTCAACGGCACCGCGCGCACCGTCGGCCAGTCGGTGACGCTGCCGAGCGACCTGCAGACGGCCAACATTTCGCTGATCTGGGGCGAGGTCACCTATCCCTACCAGCCGCAGATCGGCTACGTCATCACCGGCACGATCAACATCTATGAGAGCTCCTATTTCTACCCGCGCATGGTCGGTTCGGTGACGCGAAGCAATTCATGACCGCAACGCGGCGGCATCGGGCATGCCGCCGGCCGCTGCGGCGGTCGCCGCAGCCCGACGACGCGCGCTGAACGTCCGCGCGACGGCTCAATGGCTGAGGTGCGCGGTCGCAACCGCTTCCTGGAACAAGGTTTGCATCGCGGTCGTGATGTCCCCGTCGGTGGTGACGGAGAAGAACAGCCCCGGCGACGCGCAGCTTTCCATGGCGGAACTGATTTGGCTTTGAAAGGGCGCGATCCAGTCGTTGTACCAGGCGTTGGTCGGCAGCGGCAGGTAGACGGTGTAGAGCACCGCGATGAGGATGCCGCGATTCTTCACCGTCGTGCACCAGGTCGTGTCGAAAGGTTGCTGGCAGCGGTTGGTGTCGACGAGCGGCTGCGAGCAGGTCGTCGAGGTTTCATCGTCGACCCCGTCGCTGACGATAAAGAGCACTTCCTGCGGCTTGCTGCCGGAAAAGCCCGTGCCCGGCGCCGGCATGTCGTTGTCGATTGTGGACATGGCGCTTTCGAAATTTGTGTCCGTGTCGTTGTTGCTGGTCCCGCATACCAGGTAGTTGTTCTTGCAGACTTCCAGCACGTCGATCGACGCGGCCGCGGTTTGCGCCGTCGCAAGATCGGAGGTGAGCGACTGGATCGTTGTCGTGCCCGAGCTGTTGAAGGTGTAAATCGCCATCGAATAGGTTGCGTTGTTCGCGGCCCCCATCGTCGAAGCCGTGCTCATCAACGACTGCGTCGCGCTGCTCATGTTCTCGATCCGGGTCACCACGCCGAGTTGGTTCGCGAGCGTATAGTTGTCGACGCCGCCGGGATTGCCGAGGTCGTCGGCCGCCGGATCGGATTCGTGGCAGGCGAACGCGCAACCGCCCTGGGCCGAGGTGTTCTCGACCATGGTGTCGATGCCGTCCGTCGTGGCGGCGATGTCCATGGACGGCGAGTTGTCGAGCAACAGGTAAAAGTTGATATTCGGCGCCGCCGTGGCGGTCGACTGCGACGACCCGGAGATGGACCAGCGCGATTGCCCCAGAACGTTGGGGAAATTGTTGACCGAAGACGCCGTGTAGCTGACGGTGACGTTGCGCGCCATGCCGCTGGTGGTGACGGTGACGGTGGGCGGGTTATAGCTCAGTCCGCCGATGCCCGAAGCTTCCGCGTTGAAGATGTTCTGGGCGGCCGTGGTCGCGGCCGCGGTTGATTGCTCCATCATCGCCGGGGTGACGGCAGCCAGTGCGGCGGCGTCAGCCGCGGCATTGAGTTGGGTCTTTTTCTGCATCGCGCTCGAGAAGTCCAAGGCCATACCGATCAGAAAAATCGTGGGGACGAGCGACAGCGCGAAAATGACGGCTATATTGCCCCGGCGGTCGCGGCAGAATCGGCGAATGAAGTCGCGGCGGAGCATGGGTATTCTGTTGAATGGGTTTTGCGACCCTGCGATCGCATGAAAGCGCTTGATTTTTCGTTGCAGAAAAGCGGAGTCGCGAGGGCGTATATCGTTAACGCCGCTTAAATTGCGGGCAGACGATCCACGGCGGCGCCGACCCGCACGGCCGCGGCGGCGTCATTGCTCGAGCACGAGCTTGCCGTCGTCGTATTCGAAACGCTTGAGCCGCGACAGGAACGACAGGCCGAGCAGATTATCGCTCAGCGCCCCGTCCGGCAGGACGACGGCGGCGACATCGCGCATGAGGAGGTCGCCGACCTCGATCATGTCGAGCTGGATCGGCGCCGCATTGACGATGCCGTTCGCGGTCTTGACCTGGGCGACGAACTCGCTCGGCGCCGGATGAATGCCGAACCGGGCGGCGTCGCCGGCGGTGAGCGCGATCACCGACGCGCCGGTATCGACCATGAAGCTGAGGCGGACGCCGTCGATCACGCCGTCGACCTGGAAATGGCCGCGCGGGTCGCGCGGCACGACGACCGACCGCGAAGCCGCCGTCGCGCTTGCAATCGGGGCCGCAGCCGCCGGCTGCGCCGCCGCCAGCGCGACCGGCGCCGACTGTAAACGCATTCGCTCGGCGTAGCGCGGGACTACGACGCTTGAGGCAAACGCAAGGGCGGCGAAGACAATGACTGAGCGCATGAGAGACGCGGGCTTTCCGCGGCATCTGACCACGCGCCGGCGAACGGCGCGCTAATACGGCGTCATGGCGGAACGGTTTTCCCTCCCGGTGGTCAGCCGCCGCTTAACGGCAAGACTCGCATTTGAGCGATCGCCGGGCGTCGGTCCACCGCTCGGCCGCGGACCGCGCCAAGTTTCGGTCAGTGGGTGAGCCGCGCCGTCGCAATCGCCTGCTGAAACAGCCCCTGCATCGCGGCGGTGATATCGCCGTCGGTGGTCACTGAGAAAAACAGTCCCGGCGAGGCGCAACTCTCCATATTGGGGCTGATTTGGCTTTGAAAAGGCGCAATCCAATCATTGTACCAGGAGTTGGTCGGGAGCGGCAGATAGACGGTGTACAGCACCGCGATGAGGATGCCGCGATTCTTCACCGTCGTGCACCACGTCGTGTCGAAGGGCTGCTGGCAGCGGTTGCCGTCAAGCGCCTGCGAGCAGGCGGTCGAGGTTTCGTCATCGACACCGTCGGAGACGATGAACAGCACCTCTTGCGGCGTGCTGCTCGGAGTGCCGGTTCCCGGGGCGGGCATGATGCCGTTGATTTGCGACATCGCGGTTTCGAAGTCGGTATCCGTGTCGTTGTTGTCGTTCGTCTTCGTGAGCCAATTGTTGTCCCAGACTTCGAGCACGTTGATATTAGCCGCCGTCGTCTGCGCGTTGGCGAGATCCGAGGTCAAGAGTTGGATCGTGTTGAGGCCCGAACCGTTGAACGTGTAGATCGCCATTTGGTACTGGGAGTTGTTCGATCCCTCCATCGCCGCCGCCGTGCTCGCCAGCGACTGGGTCGCGGTCGCCAAATTCTCGATCCGCGTCACCACTCCCAGTTGGTTCGCCAGCGTGTAGTTGTCGACGCCGCCGGGATTTCCGAGGTTGTCCGCGGACGGATTGTATTCATGGCAGGCGAACGCGCAGCCGCCCTGCGCCGAGGTGGCCGCAACCATGGCATTGATGCCGGCCGTCGTGGCGGCGATGCTCATCGAGGGCGAGTTGTCGAGCAGCAAATAGAAGTTGATATTCGTCGACAAGCCGGCTTGCGCCGTCGACTGCCCGGTTATGGTCGTGGTCGGGATGCCGACAAGCCCCATGAACGTGTTGGTCTTGGTCGCCGAATAGCCGACCACCGCGGTGCGGCCGGTGGTGGTGTCGGTCACCGTGACGGAAACATTGTTGATCGTCACGTTGGTGAGATTGCCGGCTTCGGCGGCGAACACGTTCTGCGCGGTGGTCTGCGCCACCGCCGCCGTGGCGGAGATGGTTTGGTGAGCCACGGCGGCAAGCGTGGCCGCGTCGGCGACGGCGTCGAGCTTGGCCTTGGCCATGTTTGCCGAGGCGTAGTCCACCCCGGCGCCGACGGCGAAGACGAGCGGGATGGCCGACACCGCGGCAAACACGGCCATCGAGCCGCCTTGGTGACGGCCGAAGTGCCGCAAGCGGCCGAGGACGTCGCCAAACGTGCGAATGGTGCTGTTCATGCGGCACGAACCCAAGCCGCGCGAGCTTCGGCGGCTGCCGATTGCTTCGGCGCCCACGCCGCAAAGTCGCGGTCGCGTTCGCTGCCGCGCGCTCGGGCAGTTTTAAGTTCAATGTCTGAAAAGCCGGTGAAATCGCATCGCGGATATTCGTTAGCGCCGCGTAACGTTAGTGGCGGCAATCTTGAATCGACCCATCAACCGTTTGCTAACAACGCCGCCAGCGCCGCTGCCGCGGGCGCGTCACGGCGCGCAGCGCAGCAATCCGCTCCAGTCGCAATAGCCGAAGCCGACGCGGCAACAGCCGAACGACCGGCGCGAGCAGTAATAGAATTGATAATCGAAGCCGCAATGATCGGAGCAGTAAAGGCGGCCGCGGTCGAAGAGGCAATGGTTGCGGAATCGCCGCGGCAGCGCCTGCGGGCTCTGCCAGTCCGCCCGGACGAGCAGACCGCGCGCCGGCGCACGGACCCCGGCGGCGTCGGCGACCGACGCCCAGGCAAGACAGGCGAGCGCAGCGCAGGCCAGTATGTTCAGAAGTTTCACCGAAAGCGTCCGACGCAAGAGCCGCGGTTCCGCACACGCCATATCAGATCGCCACCGCAAACGGAATCATCTTTCGCGTCGCCCGCCCGCGCCCGGCGACAACGAGGGGGCACCGTCCGCGGGAACGACCATCGGCGGCGCGGCGTCCGCCGCAGCGGGCTCCGCGCCGATCGGCCGCGCCGTCGTCGCCGCGGCGCACCTGATCGGCAGCCGTATGGCAAAGCGCGAACCTTCGCCCTCCCTGCTCGCCACCTCGACGCCGCCCCCGTGCAGCTCGACCGCCATCTTCACCAGGTAGAGACCGACGCCGGTTCCCACGATTCCCGACACATTGCTGCCGCGGTGATAGCGCTCGAACAGCCGACCGAGGTCGCGCGCCGGAATGCCGATGCCGCGGTCGGCGATGCTGACGACGATCTCCTCCGCCAGGATCTGCGCATCGACCTCGATGGGACCACCGCCCGGCGAATACTTGACGGCGTTGGAGAGGAGATTGCTGACAGCCTGAAACAGCAGCTTGGCGTCGCCGACCATCGGCATGGACGCGCCGGCGAAATGCTCGGCGATCTGCGCGCCGGGCGCCATCTCGCGGTGCAGTTGACAGACCTCGCGCAGCAACGTCGCCATGTCCATTGCGGCGGGATGGAAATGAGGCTCGGCGCCGCCGTCGATCAGACGTGCGGAGTTGAGCAGATTGTCGATCAAATGCGTCAGCCGCAGCACCGCGGCGCGAACCTTGCCGGCGCGCTCGCCGATTTCGGCCGGGACCACCGAGTCCTTGATCTTGATCAGGCGCCGGGCGTGGCCGTCGATGATGGTCAAGGGCGTGCGGAACTCGTGCGAGGCCATGGAGACGAAATTGCGTTGCAGCGAAGCGAGCCGCTGTTCCTGCGCCAATTGCTCCTCGAGCATCGCCGCCTGGCGGGCGAGCATGCGCTGGCTGCGCATCAGCTCGATCGCGTTGTTGCGGAAGACGACGGTGGCCTGCGCCATGGCGCCGATCTCGTCCCGCCGTTCGGTCCCCGGCACGTCGATGTCGGTGTCGTCGGCGGCGAGCCGGCGCATGCGGTCGGCGAGATTGAGGAGCGGAGCCGAGATGAAGCGGCTGACGTGGACCAAAGCGGCGACGACCATGACGCCCGCAATCGCCATGCCGAGGAGAATCAGCCAGAGCGCCTGCCGATAGGCGGTGCCAAGGCGATCGCTCGCCACCTTGGCGTTGGCGACCGCCTGGTCGGTGAGTCGGCCGAGCGTGTCGCTCGCCGCGTCGTAGGCGGTGCGCGAGGCGCCGGCATAAATCGCCAGCGCCTGCGCCTTGCGGTTGCCGCGCGACAGCACCAGCATCCGGTTGACGATGGTCCGGTAACCGTTCCAGCGCTCCTTGAAGCGGCCGTACAGATCGTTCTCGGCCGCGTCGTGCCGAATCCGCTCGAAGCCGCGCTCGGCCTCGGCAATGGAGCGGTCGAGATCCGCCATTTGCCGCTCGGTCGCCGCGATCTCGGCGGGCTCCGACGACAACAGATTGCTGCCCTCGATGGCGCGGAAATCGGAGGTGAAATTGTTGAGGTCGCCGAGCACGCGGGTGTTGGGCAGCCACAGTTCGGCGACGTCGGCCGACAGCCGATTGAAATTGCTCAGGCGCCAGATGCTGAACAAGCCGAGGACGACGACCAGAAAAAAGAAGAGCAGGAACACCGCTGCGAGATAGAACCGGATCGAATGCGGCTGCCGCATGGAGGCCGACCATCGTAAGCGAAGGGACCGCGCCGCGGTCCCGGCGAGCATCGTCCGGGGCGAGCTATATACGAGCTTGGCGCCGACCGGAACCTGATTCGTTGATTGCGCTCCAAAAGGACTTGCAGGGGTTAATTGATTTGCCGGGTTAAATCGGGGCGCGATCTGCGCTAGCATTCGCGGCCGCCGGTACCCCATGCCCGAAGCGCAAAAGAAAATTCTTTGCATCGAGGACGACCGCGAAACCGCGGCCCTGATCGCCGAGGAACTCGTCGATCGCGGTTACGCGGTCACGCTCGCCCATGACGGCCAGGAAGGGCTCGCCGCCATCCTCAAGACCGCGCCAGATCTGGTGCTGTCGGACATCAGCATGCCGATGATGTCGGGATTCGAGGTGCTCGAGCGCCTGATCGCGCTCGCGCCGCGGTTCGCGAAAATGCCGTTCGTCTTTCTCACCGCGCTGACCGACCGCGACAACGAGCTGAAGGGCCGGCAATTGGGCGCGGATGATTATGTGACCAAACCGATCGACTTCGACGTGCTCGCGACCATCATCGCGGCGCGGCTCGCCGGCGTCGCGCGCACCGGGCTGTGGCCGAAGCTCATTGCGCTCAATGATCGTGAGGTTGAGGTCCTGACCTGGGTCGCGCGCGGCAAGACCTCGGCCGACATCGCGCAGATTCTCGGCCTGACCAAGCGGACGGTCGATTTCCACATCGACAACGCCCGCGCCAAGCTCGGCGCCTCGACCCGCAGCGAGGCCGTCATCAAGGCCACCACCGGGCGCCTGATCGAACCTTGAAGCGGACGCCGCGCTCTCATCTTCACCGAAAGCGAGACGCCCGCCTCCTCACCAGACCGCGACAATGCAGATCAACACGAACGGCACCGCGGCAAGCCCGAGAAAAACCCAGGTCCGATAGCCGTTGGCGTCCTTCGGCATGGTGAAAAGCTGGATCAGGATGCCGACACCAACGACAAGGCCCAGACCCACGCGAACGAGATCGGCGGGCGTGTCATAGGCCGTCCAAAGGGTTTCGTTCTGGGGCATGGCCACGCGGACGGTGAGCACCAGCAGGCAGGCCATGAACAGAGCCCGCAGCGCCAAGCCGGCGATGCGCAAGCCTGCAGGGACGTTTTTGACATCCGAAGATTTCCTCTCAGGGGAAGTCTCCGGCCACGGCCGTCCGTTCGCTCCAGTCGCCATCCGAGCCACTCGCAACGAGTCCCCGGCTCCGATAGAGATTAGACTTAGCATAATTCAAAAGAAGAAGTCATGCCTTAGTAAAGAGGTGCGACGATAAAGAAGGGGTAACGCCCCGGGCGCCCGTTGGGTGCCATGTCCAAGGGTTGCTGCAAAGGGTTGCCGCAAGGGTTAAAACCAAATCGGGCTCAATGTTTGGGCCGGATCGTGGTCCCGTTGATGCCGGCGCCCATCTTGGCCGGTCCGCCTACGCCGGACGGGCCGGAACCTGGTCGAATAATGCCGGTCACGCCGATTGCCGCGCGATTGGGTAGGGTTATTACCGTCGGATTTTTGCCCGGATGGACCATCCGTGGTCCGCCCGCAGAGATCTCAGGCGCAAAGATCGGTGGCCCGTGAGCGTCACGGGGAACTCCGGGTTTGGCCTCGGCATGCCCGCCCTTGGCGCCGTCAGCACGAGCCGGCGCGGCGAAGCCGGCCGCGATCGCCGCGGCGCCGAGCAGCAAGACCGCGAGAGGGCAAGCGCCGATCTTCATCCGCCCTCCTTGATCATTCTCACTCGCGCGCCGGCGCGGCGTCGGGCGCGCGGGGGGCGGCCGGCGGTGCAGCGCGCGCTCCAAGGAACAAGGTTTGGAGCGCTGGCACGACCACGAGTAGGATGATCGGCCCGATGAACATGCCGCCGACGACCACGGTGGCGAGCGGCCGCTGGACTTGACTGCCGATGCCGGTCGAAACGGCCGCCGGCAAGAGGCCGATGCAGGCCGACAATGCCGTCATCAGCATCGGTCGCATTCGCTGCGAAGCGGCATGGAACATGGCCTCGGTCGTGTCCATGCCGCCGGCCCTGACGTCATTATAGTAGGTCATGATCAGTATGCCGTTCATCACCGAGACGCCAAACAGGGAAACAAACCCGACCGCCGCCGAGATGCTGAAATTCAGACCGGAAAGATAAAGCGCCAGCACACCGCCGCCGGCCGCGAATGGAATGCCAGTGAGCACCATCAGGCTGTCGCGAAGCGAATTGAACAAGCCGTAGAGCAGCACGAGGATCAAGAGAAGGCTGATGGGGACGATCACTGCAAGTCGCGCCTGCGCCTTCTGCAAATCTTCGAACTCGCCGGCCCAGACAAGGCGATAGCCGCTCGGCAGCTTCACGTTCTTGGCGATGCGCTCTTGCGCTTCGGCGACCGCCCCGCCGAGATCGCGGTCGCGGACGCTGAACTTGACCGGGATATAGCGCTCTCCCGACTCGTGATAGATATAGGAGGCGCCGGTATCGAGCGAAATGTCCGCCAGCTCGCGCAGCGGGACGTAGGCATCGACGCCGCTCGGCGTCTGATAGCCGACCGTGATATTGCGGACCGCTTCGAGGCTTGAGCGGTATTCGGGAGGCAACCGAACGACGACGTTGAATTGACGGTCGGCCTCGAGCAAGGTGGTTGCCTGCGTGCCGCCCAGCGCCGCTTGTACGACGGCGTTGACATCGCCGGTATTGAGGCCGTAGCGGGCTGCCTTTTCGCGATTCACCCTGATATTGAGGTTCGGCTGCCCAAGCACATGGAAAATCCCGAGATCGGTGATGCCTTTCACCTGCGCCATCTCGTGCATCACCTCGGTGGCAAGCCGTTCGATCGTCGGCAAGTCGCGGCCGATGATCTTCACCGAGTTGGCGCCTTTGACACCCGAGAGCGCCTCCTCAATGTTGTCTTGGATGTACTGAGAAAAGTTGAAGTCAATGCCCGGCAATTCGTCGTTGAACTCCTGCTGCAACTGCGCAATGAGTTTGTCCTTCGTCAAGCCGACTGGCCATTCGTCGTATGGCTTCAATGGCACGAACAGCTCGACGTTCGAGAAAGGCGAAGCGTCGCTGCCGTTGTCGGGCCGGCCGTGCTGCGACACGACGGTAATGACTTCGGGATGACGGAGCAGAATCTCGCGCATCTTCCGCGTGGCCGGTTCGCCGGCCTCCAGTCCGATCGTCGGCGGCATGGACGCCCGAATCCATAGATTGCCTTCCTCAAGCGCCGGCAGGAACTCGCTGCCGAGCCGCGTCGTCAAGAAGGCGACGACGGCGAGAAAGACAATGGCTATCGCCAGCATGATCTTGCGATGGGTCAGCGACCAGCGCAGAACCGGCACGTAAGTCCCGCGCAGCGCGCGCACGATCACGGTCTCCGCTTCGGCGACGTGTTCGGGAAGCAGGAATGAAGCGAGTACCGGCGTAATCGTGAATGTCGACAGCAACGCGCCGAAGAGGGCCAGCCCGTAGGTTCGCGCCATGGGATTGAAAATCTGACCTTCGACCCCTTGCATGGTGAACAAAGGCACGAACGCCGCCACCGTGATCATGGCAGAGAAGAAAATCGCCATGTCAACCTGAAGGGCGCTAGCAAGGATCGCCCGCAGCCGATCGGTCCAAAGCGATGCACTTGTCGTGCCTGCCGTTCTTGTAAGGTCGGTTCCGAAACGCCCTTCCGCGAGTTGCCGCAGCAGGTTTTGTCGCTCGGCCGGGCTCTGAAAATTCCTGAAGATGTTCTCGATCAGGATCACAGCCGAATCGACGATGATGCCGAAATCGACGGCGCCGACCGAGAGAAGGTTGGCGTCCTGTCCGGTCAGGACCATGATGATGACGGCAAAAAACAGCGCAAACGGAATGTTCGCTCCGACGATGAGCGCGCTGCGCAAATTGCCGAGGAAGATCCATTGGATCAAAAAAACCAGCAAGCAGCCGAAGATGAGGTTGTGCAGAACCGTGTGGGTGGTGACCGACACCAATATCGAGCGGTCATAGTAAGGAACGAGCTTGACCCCGGGCGGCAGGGTGCCGTCTTTGTTCATCTGATCGATCTTGGCCTTGATGCGGGGTACGACATCGTTGGTGTGGTAGGTTCGACCCATGACAACAATCGCCAATACAACGTCGTCATCGTGGTCCTTGCCGGCGATGCCGAGCCGCGGCACGTAGCCGACCGAAACCTTGGCCACGTCCTTCACCTGAACCGGGACGCCGTTCACCTGCGTCAGCACGACATTCTCGATGTCGTTGACCCGCCAGCCCTGGGTCAAATCGGAGTCGCCGCCGCTGTCGAGGAGGCCGATACCGCGGATGTTCACGGACTGCTGGCCTACGGTGATCTCGCGGCCGCCGACATTGATGTTGGCGTTGCCCAGAGCGGTAATGATCTGCGGTATCGTGACGTTATAGGCGTTGAGTTTGTGCAGATCGACATCCACGTCGTACTGCTTGGTCGTGCCACCCCACGAATTCACCGCCACGACGCCCGGCACGGTGTAAAGCCGCCGCGTAACAATCCAGTCCTGCACGGTGCGCAGATTGGTGAGCCCGAAATGCGGCGGGCCGACCACCCGATAGCGATAGACTTCGCCGACCAAGCTCGATTGCTGAATCTGCGGCACCTGCCCGCCCGGCAGGCTGACGTTTTGCTGCAAGTTCAGTTCCGTCTGTGTATAGGCGAAGTAATAGTCGATACCGTATTTGAAGGTGACACGAACGAAGGACAACCCGTAAAACGAGGTGGAGCGGATATTGTCCACCCCGGGAGTGATGTAGAGGCCGACCTCGATCGGGATCGTGTAATAACGCTCCATCTCTTCGGCCGAAAGTCCGGCCGCCTGGGCTGTGATTTCAAGAATGACGGGCGCGGGATTTGGGTAAGCTTCGATATTGAGTCTGCTAAAGGCAACGAGCCCGCCGGCGATGAACACCAGAAGGCCCAGCAGGATGATCGCGCGGCGGGTGAGCCCAAACGCAAGGATGCCCTTCAACACGGCTCGTTCCGATCATCCGTGCGCCAAACGCGCAGCGTGTTCATGGATTTCCCGCAATTTTCAGCATATTGCTGAGGAAGATCGCGCCTTCGGTGGCGACCAATTCGCCGAGCTGTAGACCGCCGAGGATCTGCCGATAACCGTTCCGCTGGATGCCGATCTTGACCGTGCGTCTCGTGAATCTGCGGCGGTCGGCCGTTACCCAGACCGTTTGCGTGCCGTCGCCTTCGCGCACCACGCCGGCAAGCGGCACAGCCGGGGAACGGACCGGCTGCCCGATGCGGATGACAAAATGTGCGAACATGCCCGAGCGCAATTCGTGCTTCGGGTCGTTGATCTCGGAGCGGACCAGGACGCGGCGGGTCGTCGGGTCGACACTGGCGCCGATGGTGGTGACCTTGCCGTTGAACACGCGGCCGGGAAACGCGTCGATGCTGACCTGCACCTGCTGCCCGATGCGGAACGCCGGGCTGTCGGTCTCGGCGACGTTCGCCAGCATCCACATGGTGTCGATGTTGGCGACCGTGTACGGAGCCGGCGCGACGCCCGGCTGCACCAACAGGCCCGGCGCGGCGTTGCGCGCCGTGATCCGCCCGGTGATCGGGCTCGGCACGACCAGCGTCGGGTCGGCCATGCGCTGAGCGACCAGGCGATCGATCTCGGCGTCGGTCTTGCCGAAGATGCGCACCGCGTCGCGCGCCGCACGCAGATTGCCTTCGGCGGTCTGCTGGTCGGAAGCCGCCTGTTCCACCTCGTGCTGCGATACGGCGCGCGTGGTGTAGAGTTGTTGCAGGCGCGCGAGATTGCGCGTGGTCAGCTCGGCGACGCCGGCGGCGGCGATCAGGGTCGATTCGGCTTGCAGCAGATCCGGGCTGTCGATGGTGAACAGGGTCTGGCCTTTTTTCACGTCGTCGCCGACTTCGGCGTAGAGCGCCATGATCCGTCCCTGGTAAGGCGCGAACACCTGCACCGTCAGGTTTTCATTGAAGCCGATGCTGCCGACCGCCTCCTTCTCGACGGGAAACTCGCGCTCTTCGACCGGCGCGACCTTCACCGATGCGAGCTGGGCGTCCGACAGATCCACGCTGTCGCGGGGAGCCGCGCTCGGCCCGGCCGACTCGGCGTTGGCGGGGATTGCCGCATCAACCGACTTGACGCTGTCGCCGGAGCGCCACGTCCAATAGCCGACGACCGCAACGGCGACCAGCGCGCCGATGATCGCCGCTCTCACCCGGCTGCTCGTCGTGCCGAGGTCCATCGATAAACCGCATTCCAGAAGGGTTGCAAGCGCCGCGACATGGCCATTACCAGGCCACGCGGTCTACTGTCATTAATCACAGAGCTTGACCGATTTCACTTTGTAGCGCGACTCAATTGCTGTTTAACATGGATAAATGACGGCTCCTCACCTCGCCAATGCAAAGCGTCGGCTTTGCAGCACGTTGCGGCGTGGGCCGCCCGCAGATTAGAAATGTAACGGTTCAACTGTGATGAATCACAGTGGCGGTCCGGCGTCGAATAATGGACAGTGTGGCCTGCCAAGCACAGCCAACAACGGACAAATCGGAAATAATATGCGGCGGGCGCTGTGTCGTCTGCGTCGATTGCAATAGTTCCAATTCCAAATGTCGGATGTGGCGGCCAGGTGGTTTTCTGCAGGTACCGCCGCTCTCGCGGCCGCGATGCTTTTGGCGAGCTGCGCGGTCGGGCCGGATTTCCTCCATCCCGCCGCGCCCGGAATTGCCGGCTACACCAAGGAGCCGCTGGCGCCGACGACCTCCGCCACCGACGCGCCGACCGGACAGGCGCAGCGCTTCGTGCAAGGCCGCGACATTCCCGGGGAATGGTGGAGGCTGTTCAAATCGCCGGCGCTCAACGCCCTGATCGAACGCGCGCTCAACAACAATCCGACATTGCAATCGGCGATGGCGACGCTACGCGCCACGAGGCAGGCGGTTTACGCCCAGGAAGGCAAGTTCTTCCCGCTGGTGCAGGCGAACTTCAATCCGACGCGCCAGCTCACCGCGGCTCCGCTCTCTCCGGTCCTCTCCTCGGCCGCCAATCCGTTCAGCCTCTATACTGCGCAGGTCCTGGTCTCGTACACGTTCGACGTTTGGGGGCTCAATCGCCGCACCGTCGAATCGCTCAAGGCGCAGGCCGACAGCCAACGCTTCCAGGTCGAGGCGGCCTACCTCACGCTGACGGCCAACGTGGCGGTCGCCGCCATCACCGAAGCCTCGCTGCGCGGACAGATCGACGCCGCCGACGAACTCATCTCGATCAACGGCAAAATGCTCGGCATCCTGCGCCGCCAGCTCGACGCCGGCTATGCCAACCGCAACGACGTGGCCGCGCAGGAAGCCGCCCTGGCGCAGGTCAAGGCGACGCTGCCGCCGTTGCGCAAGGCGCTCGCGCAGCAACGCGACCTGTTGGCGGCGCTGGCCGGCACCTATTCCAGCGAGGAACCGCGCCAGACGTTCAGGCTCGCCAACCTGCACTTGCCGGTCGATCTGCCGGTGAGCCTGCCGTCGCAGCTCATCGAGCAGCGGCCCGACGTGCGCGCCGCCGAGGAGCAGCTGCATGCGGCGAGCGCGCAGATCGGCGTCGCCACCGCCAACATCCTGCCGAGTTTCACGATCAGCGCCAATGCCGGCTATATGAATACGGCGCTCGTCGGTCTGTTGGCGCCGCAGAACATGTTCTGGCAACTCGCCGGCAACGCCACGCAGACGATTTTCGACGGCGGCACGCTGCTCCACGAGCTGCAGGAGGCGAAGGACGCCTACAACGCGGCGGCGTGGAGTTATCGGGGCACCGTCGTCGGCGCCGTGCAGAACGTGGCCGACACCTTGCGCGCGCTGCAGAACGACGCGGATGCGCTGAAGGCGGCGCGCGATTTCGAGCGCGCCGCCAAAGTGAGCTTCGATCTCGCCCGCCAGCAGATGCAGACCGGCAACGCCAATGTCCTGCTGCTGCTCAATGCGCAGCAGACCTATCTGCAGGCGGTCATTCAGGTGGTGCAGGCGCGCGCCGCCCGCCTCGCCGACACCGCGGCGCTGTTCCAAGCGCTCGGCGGCGGCTGGTGGAATCGCCCGGCCCCGCCGACCGAGAAAATCCTCAATGTGGGCACGGGACAGGCCGAAACAGTGACCGGCAAGGACAAGAACGAAAGCTTCTTACGCGGCTTGTGGCCGTTTACCGGATGGCCGCATTGAGCGAACGGCCGTACTGCGCAAGACGGCGGCAAAGCGCATAAGGAAGCCGGACGGCTTCGCTCGCCGGCCTGGTCAGGGTGCGCAGGAAAGTCGCACGTATTCAGAAAATTTGTAAACTTCGCCCAATCTGTCGGCATCGCCGATTTTTATAAGATTCCTATAACTTCATTGCCCCCTGTCGGCTCGAATTCATATGCGCGGCGTCGCTACATATCGGCCGCATCGCGCATGGAGCCGCGCAAGTGCTCGACCTCATCATGGTGCCATCGGAACCGGATTCTTCGCGCAGTGGATCAGTTATGTCCACAAAACCACTCGCGAAGTCGAGTTGCAGTTCGATGCCGTGGACGCGGCACCGCCGTTCAAGGAGCGACGCAAAATGAATCTCGCTGTTTGGTTGCCCGCGCTTCTGGCCCTCGGTCTGGCCAGCCTCGCCATTTGCTTGGCCTTCACCGAGGGCTGCGCCCGAATCTAATGGAGGTCGGGATGATCTATTTGACCGCAATCGTCACGGCGTTGGTGTTCGTTTACTTGGCTACGGCGCTTGTTCGGCCCGAGTGGTTCTAAGCTTCACCGTCCAAAAATGACGGCCTCTGGAAAGCGCAACGATTTAGGAAACCCGCCATGTGGACGCTGCCAATTCTACTGCTGGCGCTGACGATTCTGCTTTCCATTCCGCTGAGCCGATATTTCGCCTGGGTCATGGACGGCCAGCTCAAGTCGCCGGGTCCCATCGCCTGGATCGAAGCGCGGCTCAACAGCGGCAAGCAGAATTGGAAGCAGTATGTCATCGCGATGCTGGCGTTCACGGCGGTGCTATTCGTCTACGGCTATGCCGTGCTGTGCCTGCAGCCGGTCGCGCCGCTTAACCCGCTGGGCCGTGGCATCCTTGCCCCCTCGACGATTTTCAACACCGTCATCTCTTTCATGACGAATACCAACCTGCAGCACTATGCGGGCGACCAGCATCTGTCGAACTTCAGCCAGATCTTTTTCATCCTGCCCAACATGTTCCTGTCGGCGTCGATCGGCTTTTGCGCCTTGACCGCAATCATTCGCGCGTTTCGCGGCGAGGCGCTGGTCGGCAACTTCTTCGTCGATATGTGGCGCGTCGTTTTCTACATCTACCTGCCGGCTTCGCTGATCATCGGCTGCATTTTCATGCACGAGGGCATGCCGATGACCTACGCCAGCGAGCGGACGGTCACCACGCTCGAACCGGCGGCGATGGGGACCGACAACCAAGGTCAAGCAAAACCGCAAAACATCATCGTTGGGCCGGTTGCGGCGACAATCCCGATCAAAATGCTGGGTACTAACGGCGGCGGTTTCTACGGCATGAACTCGGCGCATCCGCTCGAGAATCCGACGGCCCTTTCGAATTTCGTCACGACGTTCGCGATGATGATTTTTCCGTTCTCACTCGTCCTGATGTACGGGCGGATGCTGGGGCGAATACGCCATTCGGTGGTCATCTACTGCGTCATGCTGGCGATGATGATCGGACTGATCTGGTGGACAGTGGATTGGGACACGCTGCGTCCGAATCCGGCGTTCACCGGAACAGCGACGGCGCAAAACTACGAGATCGCCGATGCGAGCGCCCGGCGCGGCAGGCGCACGATCACGCTACCCGCGGTGGCGAGCCTGCCGGTCGAGCAGCATCTCGGCAACCTTGAAGGCAAGGAATTGCGTTTCGGCACCTCCGCTGGCGCGGTATTCGCTGCCGTCACCACGGACGTGACCTGCGGCGCGGTGAATGCCGAGCATGACAGCCTCAATCCGATCGCCAGCCTGGCGCCGTTCATCGGTATGTGGCTCAACTGCGTGTTCGGCGGCAAGGGCGTGGGCATGATCAACTTGCTGCTGTTCCTGATCGTCGGCGTATTCCTCGCCGGGCAGATGGTCGGACGCAGCCCCGAATATCTCGGCCGCAAAGTCGGCGCGCGCGAGATGAAACTTGCGGTGATCGCGCTGCTGGTGCATCCGTTCCTTATCTTGGGTCCCAGCGGACTATTCGCCGCCACGGATTGGGGAACCAAAGCCGAAAGCAATGCCGGTCCGCACGGCTTTTCGCAGATCGTCTATCAATACTCGTCGTCATCGGCGAACAACGGCTCGGCCTTCGATGGATTGGGCGTCACTTATGGCTTCAACGACAACGCCAACCCGGCGCCGGAAGCCGTGCCATTAGACATCGGCACCGGCCTGGTCATGTTGTTCTCGCGCTACCTGCCGATCATCGCGCCTATCGCGATGGCTTTCTTCCTCGGACGGAAAAAGGTGGCTCCGGCGTCGCTCGGGACGATGCGCGACGATACGGCGACTTTCGGCTTCCTGTTGCTTGGAACCATTCTGATCATCGGCGCCCTCCTCTTCCTCCCGGTAGCGGCCCTCGGCCCGCTCGCAGAACAGCTTGGACCGATACCGTTCGGCGGGTGACCGCCGATCTCAGCCGCAACAGGCGATATGGAGCATGGTCATGGATATTGCAGGCCCGACCACTCACGATCGAAAAGCGGAACGCTGGCAGCGGCTGTTCTCCGGCGAGCTGGCTCTGACCGCGCTGAAGCGGTCGTTCATCCTGCTGCGGCCGGACATTCAGTGGCAGAATCCGGTGATGTTCGTCGTCGAAGTGGGGGCGATCCTTACCCTGGCATTCATCTTGCGCATCAAGTTTGCGGCAATGGCGGCCCCGGTCTCGCTCAGCTATTTCCTGGCGCTCGATATCTGGCTGTGGCTCACGGTGCTGTTTGCCAATTTCGCCACGGCCTTCGCCGAAGAGCGCGGCCGCGCCCAAGCGGCTTATCTGCGGCACACTCGCGTAGGAACCACGGCCAAGCGCTTGCGCGCCGACGGCAATACGGAAGAGGTCGCTTCAATTCAGCTCAAGCCCGGTGACGAGGTTGTTGTCGGCCCTGGCGACGTGATCCCCGGCGACGGCGAGGTTATCGACGGCGTCGCATCGGTCGATGAATCCGCGATCACCGGCGAGTCGGCGCCTGTGATCCGCGAAGCTGGCGGCGACCGCTCCGGCGTCACCGGCGGCACGACAATATTGTCCGATCGCATCATCGTGCGGATCGTTGCGGGATACGGTGAGTCCTTTCTTGACCGCATGATCGCGCTCGTCGAAGGCGCAGTGCGGCAACGCACGCCTAACGAGATTGCTCTGACTCTCGTGCTCACGGCATTCACCCTGATCTTTCTGATCGTGGTCGTGCCGCTCTGGCCGATGGCATACAGCGCCGAGCAATACATGACCTCCTATCTCGGCCTGAGCACGCCGCTGCGGAGCCTTGGCACCGACGTGCCGACACTCGTCGCATTGGTGGTCTGTTTGATCCCGACAACGATCGGCGCCCTGCTCGCCGCCATCGGCATTGCCGGAATGGATCGCGCTCTGCGCGCCAATATCATCGCCAAGAGCGGGAACGCGGTCGAGACCGCCGGCGACGTCGACATCGTTCTTCTCGACAAGACCGGCACCATCACGCTCGGCGCCCGCCGCGCCTCGAAGTTCCTGCCACTTGGCGGTGCGACGGAGCGGGAGCTGTGCACGGCCGCGGCGCTCGCCTCGGTCGCGGACCGCACGCCGGAGGGCCAGAGCATCGTCACCGCGGCGCTCGCCGGCGGCGTGCCGCAGGATGCCATCATCGCGCCGGATAAGTCGAAATTCATTGAATTTTCGGCGCAGACGCGGATGAGCGGCATCGATCTGCCCGATGGCCGCCAGATTCGCAAAGGTGCGCCGGACGCCGTGATGGCCCTGCTGCGCCGGCTTGGCGCGACGCCACCGCCGGGACTGGATTTGGAAATTGCGAATGCCGCGGCGGAGGGCGCGACTCCGCTGCTCGTTGTCGACGGCAATCGCGCGCTCGGAGCGATCGTGTTGCAGGATACGCTCAAGCCCAAAATCGCCGAACGTGTCGCCCAGCTGCGCCAGATGGGCCTGCGCACCATCATGGTTACCGGCGATAACCGGCTTACGGCTGCGACCATAGCGAAACGTGCCGGCGTCGATGACTTCCTTGCTGAAGCGACGCCGGAGCGAAAGCTCGAATTCCTGCGCAAGGAACAGGCGGAGGGCAAGCTGGTCGCCATGATGGGCGACGGCACCAACGACGCTCCCGCTCTGGCGCAAGCCGACGTTGGATTGGCGATGAACGCCGGCACGCAGGCGGCGAAGGAGGCCGGCAACATGGTCGATCTCGACAGCGATCCGACCAAGTTGATCGAGGTCGTCGGCATTGGCAAGGAGCTGCTGATGACTCGCGGCGCACTCACCACCTTCTCGATCGCCAATGATGTCGCGAAATACTTCGCCATCGTGCCCGCCCTGTTCGCGGCGACGCTGCCATGGCTCAAGGTGGTCGACATCATGCATCTGCATTCGCCGACCTCGGCAATCCTTTCGGCGGTGATCTTCAATGCGTTGATCATTCCGCTCCTGATCCCGGTAGCGCTCAAGGGCGTACGTTATCGACCGATCGGCGCCGACGCGTTGCTGCGTCGTAACCTGCTGGTTTGGGGCGTGGGCGGCATGGTCGCGCCGTTCATCGGCATCAAGCTCATCGACATGGTCATGGTCGCCCTGAACCTGGTCGCCTGATCATCGAAGCGAGGAGATAAGCCATGCTGCGTTCTTTGACGAAAAGCCTGTGGCTTCTGGGCTTCGCGGTCGTGCTGACCTGCGGGATCTATCCGTTGATCCTGTGGGGGATCGGTCAGAGTTTTTTTCCTTTCCAGGCCAACGGCAGCATCGTGAACGGACCAGACGGCAAACCGGTCGGCTCGCTGCTGGTCGCGCAGCCCTTCACCAAGAATGAATATTTCTGGCCGCGGCCTTCCGCTGCTTCCTACGACGGGACGGCGTCGGCTTCTTCGGCGCTAGCGGTATCCAACTATACGCTGCGTGATCGTGTGGCGCGCTCAATCGCGCCGGTCGCGACGTATGGCGGCGGACCAAAGAAGGGTCAGCCGGTGGCTGCGGACGTCGAAGCGTGGTTTCAGGCCGACAAATATGGCGGACAGTCCGGCATCGTCGCGCAATGGGCGGAGGCGCATAATTCGCTCGCCCAGGCTTGGGTGACCGCGGATCCGACCCACGCCGCTTACGTGGATGGCTGGAGCAAGGCGCATCCGGACATCGTCGCCGACTTCGTGAAGGCTAATCCGGGAACCTCGCAGCCCAAGGCGGGCGACCTTGCAGTCGTGTTCTTCGAACACTTTTCGAAGGACCATCCAGGCATGTTCCCGTCCGCGGTGATCCACAAGGACACCAAGGGCAGCGACGTGACCGCAATCGAACCGGTGAAGGACGGTTCCGATATCCAGTCGACGTTCTTCTTGATGTGGCGCGAAGAGCATCCGGATGCGCAGTTGCAAGACGTACCGGCCGATTACGTTACCGCATCGGGATCTGGGCTTGATCCGGATATCACGCTGGAGAACGCGGAGTTTCAGCTTGACCGCGTCGCCGGACAATGGGCGCAGGACCTCAAGCGCGATCCGGCGCAGGTCAAGCGGGAAATCGAGGGGATCTTGCAACAGCACGTCATCCGTCCCGGCGGCGGCCTGTTCGGCGAGCCGATCGTGAACGTGCTGGAGATCAATCTGACGCTCCGCAATCGCTACGGCGCACCGTCCTGACCAGGCCCGCACAATCCGGAGGCACCCGTTCCGATACGATTGCCAAACACACGTTCGGTGAGTTCCGTCCCCGTATTGCCAAGCCGCGTAATCCGCCGGAAAATCGTCGGCGCCGGCCCGGCGGAGACCACGTGACGATGGCGGCGTTTCGGGCATTCTGGCGGTCGCGTGTCAGTTGTTTGCTGCTCAATTCCGCGCGCGGCCACCGGAGCATGATCCGGAAAAGCCTGCCCCGGACTTGATCCGGGGTGGAAACCGGTTTTCCGAAAAGATCATGCTCCACCAAAAAGCTAGAGCGGGATTGACGACTCGAAGATAAGTCATCCCGCTCTGGGCCACCGGACGGAGCAATCCGGATTTTTGAGAGATCTGATCAGTGATGGCGGATCACGGGCGCTATTCGGAACATCGACCCTCGCCGGAAGCTTTGCTCGAAGCGGCGCGCCGCGACGAGCGACGCATCGGCAAGCTCAGAATCTTCGTCGGCGCCGCGCCCGGCGTCGGCAAGACCTACGAGATGCTGCAGCAGGCCCGTGCGCGCAAGAAGGACGGCTACGATGTCGTCGCCGGCGTCGTCGAAACCCACGGCCGCAGGGAGACCGAGGCGCTGCTCGACGGCCTCGAAGTCGTTCCGCGCCGGCGCATCGAATATAAGGGCCAGCGGCTCGAGGAGATGGACCTCGACGCGGTGATCGCGCGTCGACCGCAAATCGTTCTGGTCGACGAGCTTGCCCATAGCAACGTCGAAGGCAGCCGCCATCCGAAGCGCTATCTCGACGTTGAGGAGTTGATGAATTGCGGCATCGACGTCTACACGACGGTCAATATCCAGCACATCGAGAGCCTCAATGACGTGATCGCGCAGATCACCCATGTGCGCGTGCGCGAAACGGTGCCGGACGCGGTATTCGACCGCGCCGATGCCGTCGAGCTCGTCGATCTCACGCCCGACGATCTGATCCAGCGGCTCAAAGAGGGAAAGGTCTACGTTCCCAAGCAGGCCGAGCGCGCGCTCGAACATTTCTTTTCCCCCGCCAACCTGACCGCGCTGCGCGAGCTTGCCTTGCGGCGCACCGCCGAGCGGGTGGACGAGCAATTGCTCACGGAAATGCAGGCGCACGCGATCCAGGGCCCCTGGGCGGCGGGCGAACGGGTCCTCGTCTGCATCAGCGAGGACGTCCGCGCCGCCGGACTGGTGCGCTATGGCAAGCGGCTCGCCGACCGCTTGCATGGGCCGTGGGCGGCGCTCTACGTCGAGGGACGGAGAAACCTGCAGCTTTCGGAGGAAGACCGCGACCGCATCGCCGACACGCTGCGTCTCGCCGAGACGCTCGGCGGCGAGGCCGTCACGCTCCCGGCCGGCGACCGATATATCGCCGAGGACGTGATCGATTACGCCCAGGCGCACAACGTCACGCAAATCGTGATCGGCAAATCGGCGCGCACGCGCTGGTTCGAAATCCTGCACGGCTCCGTGGTCCACGATCTCGTTCGCCGCTCCGGCAACATCAGCGTCCACGTCATCGCCGGCGATACGATTGCCGGCGAGCCGATTCCGCAGAAGTCGGTCGGCGCCGCCAAGCGGGACGCCGCCGTCAACCCCCTGCCCTATCTGGCCGCGCTGGCGGCGGTGGCGGCGGCGCTCGTCGGCGCGGAAGCGATCCATCAGTTCTTCGGCATCGAGAACATCGATCTGGTGTTTCTGACGGCCATCGTCGGCGTCGCCGTGCGGCTGGGGCTTTGGCCGTCGCTGTTGGCCGGCGTCGCCTCCTCGCTGTGCTACAACTTTTTCTTCCTGCCGCCGATCTACACCTTCACGATCACCGACCCGGCCAACATCGCCGCTTTTGTCCTCTTCATGCTCATTGCCGTCATCGTCTCCAACGTCGCCGCGCGAGGCGGCAGGCTGGCGACGGTGGCGATAGAGCGCGCGCGTTCCACGGAATCGCTTTATTCGTTCAGTCGCAAGCTCGCCGGCGCCGGCACGCTCGACGACGTGCTTTGGGCCACGGCCTATCAGACGGCGCTGATGCTGAAGGTTCGGGTCGTCCTGCTGCTGCCCGAGGGCGGTTCGATCGCGGTGAAGGCGGGCTATCCGCCCGAGGACCTTCTCGACGACGCCGATCTTGCGGCGGCGAAGTGGGCGTGGGAGAACGATCGCGCCGCCGGCTGCGGTTCCGATACGCTTCCGGGCGCCAAGCGCTTGTTCCTGCCGATGCACACCGGGCGCGGCGCCATCGGCGTGATGGGGATCGACAGCGACAAGCCGGGACCGATGCTCACCCCCGATCAGCGGCGGCTGCTCGACGCCCTCACGGATCAGGGAGCGCTTGCGATCGAGCGCGTCAAGCTGGTCGAGGAGATGGATCGCGTCGAGCGCGCCGCCGAGACCGAGCGCCTGCGCTCGGCGCTTCTGACCTCGATTTCCCACGATTTGAAGACGCCGCTTGCCGCCGTGCTGGGCGCGGCCGGAGCGCTGCGCGACCTTGGCGAAAAACTCGCCGATGCCGAGAAGGCGGACCTCCTGGCGACGATCATCGAGGAGTCCGAGCGGCTCAACCGGTTCATCGCCAACCTGCTCGACATGACCAAGCTCGAATCCGGCGCCGTCACGCCGAATGTCGCGCTGCACGATCTCGGCGAGATCGTCGGCAGCGCGTTGCGCCGCGCCGGCCGCATCCTGTCGCGGCACCGCGTCGAGCTCGAGTTGGCGCCGGATTTGCCGATGCTCGAACTCGACGCCGTCCTGTTCGAACAGGCGCTGTTCAACCTTCTCGACAATGCCGCGAAATACGCACCGACGGAGAGCACGATCCACATCCAGGGCTGGCGCAGCGGCGAGTCCGTCTATCTGCGGATTCTCGATGAAGGAAGCGGCATTCCGGCAGCCGACCTCGACCACATCTTCGACAAGTTCTACCGGGCGCAGAAGGCGGACCAGGTTCGCGCCGGGACCGGGCTCGGACTTGCGATCGCGCGCGGCTTCGTTGAGGCGATGCATGGCAGCATCATCGCCGCGAACCGCACCGACCGGAGCGGCGCGGCGTTCACCATCGTTCTGCCGATCCCGCGCCAACGCCAAACTTTGGATGCCGCCGCATGAATGCCGCTCCGCTGCGCGTGCTGGTGGTCGATGACGAGCCGCCGATCCGCAAGCTTTTGCGCATGGGCCTTGGCGCGCACGGCTATCAGACTCTCGAGGCCGCCAACGGCAAGACCGCGCTCGACCTGCTGAGCCAGGCTCCGGATCTGATCATTCTCGATCTCGGCCTGCCCGATGCGCAGGGCCACGAGCTGCTGAGGACAATCCGCGCCCGCAACGAGCGCGTCCCCATCGTCGTCTTGTCGAGCCGCGACGACGAGGGCGGCAAGGTCCAGGCGCTCGACTCAGGCGCCGACGACTACGTGACCAAGCCGTTCGGCATGGACGAGCTGCTCGCCAGGATGCGGGCGGCGCTGCGCCATCAACTGCAGATCCACGGCGAGCGACCGGTCTTCCGGGTCGGCGACCTTGCCGTC
The DNA here is from genome assembly GCA_030037895.1 of Xanthobacteraceae bacterium. Lineage (GTDB taxonomy): Bacteria > Pseudomonadota > Alphaproteobacteria > Rhizobiales > Xanthobacteraceae > BOG-931. Next base: position 33,116 of record JASHPW010000056.1, read on the forward strand.
GACTTGGTCCGCCGCATCGTCAAGATCGGCGAAAGGGAGATCAAACTTTCGCCGAAGGAATATGATCTCTTGCGCGTGCTGGTGCAGCACGCGGGCAAGGTGCTGACGCATAAATTCCTGCTCGGCGCGCTCTGGGACGACTTGACCGATGCCCAATATCTGCGGGTTTATGTGCGCCAGCTCCGCCAGAAAATCGAAGCCGATCCCGAACGGCCGCAATATATTCTCACCGAAACCGGAATCGGATACCGGCTGCGTGCACCGGATTGATGCGTCAGCGGCGCGTTTGTCGGTTTTGCACTCGATCGGCGCGAAACCTTGTAAGGCGGATGCGCCCACGTTAAGCTTTCGCCGCGCAGAGTGGGGCTGATTGTGGCGCGCAGCGTTATCGTTCCCAAAGCTCGAAAACGGTCGCAATCCCCGTCGGCACCCGCGCGCTCGACGCGCGATCGCGCGCAAGCCGACGAGCGGTTCGCGGCGCCTGCCGCGCGCACGCGAGAGCCGGCGCGGCGCGCGATAAGGGCGACGATCCTGGCGGCGATCGCGCTCATCGCGGTGCCGCGCGGTCTCGCCGCCGAAACGATCCAGTCGGCATTGGCAAAAGCCTATGCGGACAATCCGCAGCTCAACGCGCAACGCGCCATCGTCCGCCAGACCGATGAAGGCGTGGCGCAAGCGCTCTCCGGCTATCGCCCGACCCTCTCGGCGACCGCCACGCTCGGCGAGCAATTCACCAATACGACGGAAATCTTTCCGCCCATCCCTCCGATTCTGCCGAACGGCGCCTCGTTCTCGATCAAGGGCTATACCACGCCGCGCTCGGTCGGACTGACCGGGCAACAGACGCTGTTCAACGGCGGGCAAACCGGCAACAAAGTGCGGGCGGCCGAGAGCCAGGTCTTCGAGGCGCGCGAGACGCTGCGCGTCATGGAGCAGTCCGTGCTGCTGTCGGCGGCGACCGTCTACATGGATGTGTCGCGCGATGCCGCCAATCTCGAAGTGCAGCAGAACAACGTGCGCGTCTTGGAGCGCACGCTCAAGGACACGCGCAATCGTTTCTCCGTCGGTCAGGTGACCTCGACCGATGTGGCCCAGGCGGAGGCGCAATTGGCGGCGGCCGAAGCGAGCCTGCACGCGGCGGAGTCGACCGTGATGACGACCAGGGCCAATTATCGGCGCATCATCGGCAATGATCCGGCCGATCTCGCTCCGGCGTCTCCAGTGGATCGGCTGGCGCCGTCGACGCTCACCGCCGCCGTCGCGTTTGGCACGGCGCACAATCCATCCGTGCTGGCGGCGTTGTACGGGGTCGATGTCGCCCAGTTGCAGGTGAAGATCGCGGAAGGCGCGCTGTGGCCGACGCTCGCTTTGCAGGGCAGCATCCAGCAGCAATCCTATCCCAATATCATCCAGCCCAACCTGTTCCTGGGGACGGCGCAGCTCAGCCTTTCGGTGCCGATCTATCAAGGCGGCGCGGAATATTCGGCCATCCGCCTGGACAAGGAGACGGTCGGCCAGCAACGGCTAAACACGGATCAAGTCCGCGACCAGACCCGGGCCAATGTGGTCCAGGCCTGGGGTCAGTTGCAGGCGGCCAAGGCCCAGGTCGAGGCCGCGATCCGCCAGAACGACGCCGCCACTCGGGCGCTGACCGGCGTGCGCAACGAAGCCATGGCCGGCCAACGCACGACCCAGGATGTGCTCACCGCCGAACAGGTTCTGGTCAACGCGCGGCAAAGCCTGATCGTCGCCCAGCACGATCGCGTCGTCGCCTCCTACAGCCTGCTTTCGGCCGTCGGCCTGCTCTCGGCCGAGACGCTCCACCTGCCGGTCTCGATCTACGATCCGGCGGTGCACTACCACCAGGTGCGCGACGCCTGGTTCGGCGTGCGCACGCCCGACGGGCGATAAGCGCCGCCGCCGAACCTTTTCACGGTATCCTATTTGGCACCAAACGGAGCGGCGATCGCGCCTCGAGTTGCGCGCGAGCACTCCCGAAGCGCAATCCGATCACATTGAATCGGATTGTCGCTCCAGATTGTTGGCGGAGCGTGATCTTTCCGCGATGGCGAGAATACGAATAGCCGTGATTGCCGCGGCCAAGATGCAAATGCCCGCGGTTCGACGTCGCAGCTTATGACCTGACTTCGCCACGCAGAATTTCCTGCACGTCGATCGACTTCGGCCTGAAGGCGCGCTCCAGCACCGGGACGGCATCGTGCGGCTTGCACCGCCCGCACATGAAGATATCGAGTGCCGCGAACGCATGCTCCGGCCATGTATGTATGCTGATGTGCGATTCGGCGAGCACCGCTACACCGGAAACGCCGCCGCCCGGTGAGAAGTGATGAAGGTGAATGTGCAGCAGCGAAGCACCGGCGGCGTTAACCGCGTCGACCAGGGCGCGCTCAATATAGGCCACGTCGTCAAGATGCGCAGCATTGCGCAAATCGACAATAAGGTGCGCGCCGGCGAAGGTCTTGCCGTCGCGCGTGACGAAGTAGCCTTTCGGCTGCGCGTCCGCCGCGCAATCCGGCGGGCCGGAGGTGGGCAGCGGAATCGGGGGAAACATCGAGCGCGGCATCGCGCCGTGTGAGAGACTTGCATCCAAACGAGGATCGGGATGCATCTCGCTCATTGTCGCCCCCCATCGCTTTCTCTGGCTCGCTCCGCTTCTCAAGGCGTCGGCGGCGTAGACCAAGTCTCATTATAATTGGTCGGCATTTCTGAACCGCACATGAACGTTTTGTTGTTCAGAATTTTTCGCCTGTTTTCGGTGGAATTCGGCCTCTTTGCGATCCGCTCGCCGGGGTGAGCCGCACGATCGACTGATCCGGAAGCCAACGGGGCCCCGGCCCGGCGCCCCCGGCAGTATCTCCAAGAGGCCCGGCCAACCGCGTTCGCACGCGGATATCCGACGCCGGTCTCAAACTTGCGTGCGACGCAATCTGCTGTTACGTAATTGGCGGGCAAGGGCTGAATACTCGCAGCAACAAACATGATGTGCGACGTGTGCGGCTCCGCCGCCAACACGTGTTTCAATGCCAGAACCGCCAGATCAAATCCCGGCTGATGCTGCTGCCGCGGTACGGTTCCACGGCCCAGCGATCGTGCGTCCATATCCGCTGCCCGAGCTGCGTCCGGGTGAATTTTATGTCGAGCCGGTCGATCCCGCCTCGATCAGCGGTCAATCACTCTATTGCCTGGAGGTCGACGACCCGTTCGATTATTTCGCCTTTCGCGCGCAGTCGATCGTCTGCACCGCCAAGACACCGTTTCAGCACGTTGTGATCGCCGATACCTACAATTACGGCCGCGCGCTTTTCATAGACGGTAAAATACAAAGCTCGTACGACGACGAGGCGCTCTATCACGAAATGCTGGTACAGCCGGCAATGCTCATCCACCCGAATCCGCGCAATGTCCTCATAGTCGGCGGCGGCGAGGGCGCCACTTTGCGGGAAGTGCTGGCGCACAATCAGGCGCGCTCGGTCACAATGGTCGACATTGATCAGCAAGCGGTCGATCTGTGCCGCCAATTCCTTCCGAGCTGGAGCAAGGGAGCTTACGAAGATCCGCGGGCGCGCGTCGTGTACGCCGACGGGCGGAAGTTCATCGAGGAAACCGACGACCTCTTCGACGTCGTCATCATCGACGTCGTTGACATGCTGGCGGATAGCCCAGCCTTCAATCTATACACCCGCCAATTTTATCAGCAATTGCGCAAGCGGCTGCGCCCGGAGGCCATCGTCATGGTGCAAGGGCTGGAGTTCTCTTTCTCCGACTACAAGCAGCACGTGGCGCTGGTGCGCACGTTGCGGACGCTGTTCTCCGAGGTACATTCCGCGCGCATCACCGTGCCGTCGTTCCTGGGATCCTGGGGAATCATCATGGCATCCGATTGGGCGACGCCGCGCAACCTGAGCGCCGACGGGATCGATCGCCTTATCGAACAGCGGCTCGGTCATGACTGGATAGATCATTTGAACGGCGAGTTCCTGATCGCAAGCTACGCACATTGCAAGGAGACGCGCTACCTGTTGGCACAGCCGGGGCCGATCCTCGAGGACGGCGTGCTCTATGTCCCGCCGCCCGACGCCGAGGACATCGATCCGACAAGAGCCAAACTGCCGGCCTTGGATCCGCCATGACTCCGCCCGCCGGACCCGCCGTTCTCGCCGTCCCCACCCCGGCGGCCGAGCCCGAGCCAAGATTGCAAGCTTGGCTCGTCGCGTATGCCGACGAGCCACGGTCCGACAAGACGGCGCTTGCCGTCATCAAAGAACCGCGCGCCGCGTGGGCCTATGCTCAATCGGTAGACGCGGCGGCGGCGCTGGCGAACGAAGTCGCGCCGCCGGCAAATTCCAACGGCTTTGTTTTCATGTTCGTTCCCTCTGGTTCGTCCACGGCGTACGCGATCCAGAAACAAGCCGAGCAGTGGATGGCCAGCCGGCCGGGAGAGCGGGACGGGATCATGGAGGTTCTATTTCGCAGTGAGCGCCTGCTCTGGCGGCGCGGCCGCGCGCTCGCCTTCGGCACGCCGCAACTCATCGACGACATGTTGGCCGCCGTCGTCCACTTTTCCTTGTGCGAAAGCGATCTCGGCCAACTCGAGCGACAGGCAGAAGAGGCTTGCGCGACGCTAGATAAGGACAAGCAGCTGTGCAATCACCTGAGGTCCAGCGACCTCAAACGCCGACCGCATGTCGACGCCATGACGCGGATGGCGGTCGACATGAGATTGGCATATTTGCGTATCGACAAGGCGCTCGAAGCACCGTCTGCGGAAATTTCAGGTTCGGCGCGGCGCCTGTTCATCGAGCTTGCCACGCTGGCCACCGCCAAGAATCGCCTGTTGCGGCTCGATGATGTCATTGACGCCATTCTCGACCAATATAGGTTCATCAATGATCGGTTCTCCGAATATCGCTATTTTGTACGGGAGTATTTGTTGGTCGTATTGATCCTGGCCGCGCTGGCAATCGAATTGATGGGCGCATTGCAGCAAGCTTGGCTGCCGCAATTGCAGCACCTGATTGGCTTGGTGCGTCCTTAGCCGCGCTCAAGCTACCGGCAGGTCGGCCTGCTCATCAACGCGCTCAATGAGCCTCGCGCACACGCGAACGTGTCCCCATGGCTTGCAACCCTGGCGGCAGTCCGGCGTTGTCATGGTCCTCACAACAAAATTTTTTGTTTGAGCTGCAAATAGGAGGCTCACGTGCTTCATAAAACACTCGTCGCTTTCGCCGCCGCGGTCGCGCTCGGTTGCGTACCCCTGGCGACGAATGCGCTCGCTGCCCCTTCCCATGGACACGGCCGTACGGGCGGACATGCCATGCACGCCCGCGGCGGTCATGTTGGCGCCCGATACGGGAGAGTCTACAATGGCTACCGGGCTGGGCCGGTCTATGACAGTTGCGGTGGCTACTACGGCCCCGGCTATGGATGCCCTGGCTACGGCGTTCCCTTTGTCGGCGGGGTGATCAATGGCATCTTGGGTGGTTACGGTCCCTACTGAGGCGGCCCGCGCACGTCCGCCACGACGGCCGCCTTCCTGAATGGAAGCGCGACCGCTCCGCCGCCATAGGCTCAGGGCACCCGTCGTTATGAGGGCGACACACCGACCCGCATCGGCCTGCACCGGTCGCGGCATGCAATGACGTCGGCCGAGCGCAACAGGGATTTGACGCGCCCGCAGGACGGTCGAATGACCCCGGCCGCAGTCCTGACTGCGCTCGGGATCGTCTATGGAGATTTGGGTACCAGCCCGCTCTACACGTTCAAAGCCATCGCCGAGGCGATGGGTGGAGCATTCGATCGCGCCAGCGCACTCGGCAGCCTGTCGCTGGTTTTTTGGGCGCTCATCATCACGATCTCGATCAAGTACTGCGTGTTTGTCATGCGCGCCGACAATCACGGCGAGGGCGGCATCCTCGCCCTGATGTCGCTGAGCCAGGCGAAGTGGCGCGGCCGCAAATGGCCGCTGATCGCATGCGGGCTGTTCGGCGCCGCGCTCATTTACGGCGACGGGATCATCACGCCGGCGATCTCGGTGCTCAGCGCGTTGGAAGGGCTCAATGTCGCGACCAACGCCTTCGCCCCGCATGTGATGCCGATGGCCGTGATCATCCTGCTCGCGCTCTTTTCGGCGCAACGCTTGGGCACCGGGAATGTCGGCAAGGCATTCGGTCCCGTGATGCTGGTCTGGTTCATGACGATTGCGGTGCTTGGGCTGCTCGGCATCTGGCGCAATCCCGCCGTGCTCGCGGCTGCCGATCCGCGATTTGCCATCGGCTTTCTGGCCGGCCATGGTTGGTTGAGCTTTGTGGTGCTGGGCGCCGTGTTTCTTGCCATCACCGGCGGCGAAGCGCTCTACGCCGACATGGGAAATGTCGGGCCAAATCCGATTCGAATCGCCTGGTTCGCCCTGGTGCTGCCGGCGCTGCTGCTCAACTATGCCGGTCAGACCGCATTGTTCCTCGGCGGCCTGACCGCCGACGGCAATTCATTCTTCGCGCTGGCGCCAAGCTGGAGCCTTTATCCGCTCGTGGCGCTGGCGACGCTCGCCACCATCATCGCCAGCCAGGCCATCATTACCGGCGTATTCTCGCTGACCCGCCAGGCGATGCAGCTCGGCTGGTTTCCGGGCCTCGAAATCCGGCAAACGTCATCGGAGATTTACGGACAGATTTACGTGCCGGTCGTGAATTGGATCATGATGGCCCTCACCGTCGGCTTGACGATCTCGTTCAGAAGCTCCACCCGGCTCGCCGGCGCCTATGGGACGGCCGTTTCCACCACAATGTTGCTGACGACCATCCTGCTTTACGAGGTGATGCGCAAATCCTGGCGATGGCCCGTCTGGACGGCGCTTCCGGCGTTTTGCGGCTTCCTGGTCGTCGACTGCGCGTTCTTCGGAGCCAACCTTCTGAAAATCGGCGACGGCGGCTGGATTCCCCTGCTGCTCTCGACCGCGCTGTTTGCCGTCATGACCACCTGGCGTTCAGGCATTAATGCGGTGCAGCGCGTGCAAATCCGCTCGTCGGAACCCCTCGATCAATTCTTGCAGGGCATCGAGACGGACAAGCGCCCACGCGTGCCGGGCACGGCCGTTTTCCTGACGCGGATGCTGTCGCGAACGGTGCCGCCGCTGATCCTGCAGCACGTCCGGCAGATCGGCGCCATTCCGGAAACTCTGGTGGCTCTGACCGTGCGCTTCGCCCATCGCCCGCGCGTGCATCCGGATGAACGGCTCGAAGTCGAGCAACTGGGCCCGTCGTTCTGGCATCTGACCGTGCATTACGGATTTGTCGAGGTTCCCAACCTGCCGGCGACGCTGGGCAGGGCCGGCGAGCTGGGACGCGCCTTGCCCCTCAATAATCCGATCTATTTCGCGGCGCATGACGATATCGTCCGGCGCAAGCGTCGGTCGTATTTGTGGCGGTGGCAGAGATGGCTGTTCGCGTTCATGTATCGGAATTCGACCCACGTCGCCGACCGTTTCAACCTGCCGACGGGTTCGTTTGTGGAGATCACGCGTCGAATGGAGGTTTGATCGAAGTCGCGCGAGTTTATATGAATGGCAGGAGCCCCGGGGAAGGGATCGGCGGTGTGCGCGTCTTCGATCTCACGCAGGATTCCGAATCTCGATGATGGTCGCGGCAATGGAGACATGAACCATGAAAGCCACTGAGGTGCGCAAAACGGCCTATTCGATGCCGTTGACCAGCCCCGCCTATCCCAAGGGGCCCTATCGTTTTGTCAATCGCGAATTCCTGGTCATCACCTATCGCACCGATCCGGAGAAGCTGCGCGCCGTCGTTCCGGAGCCGCTGCAGGTCGACGAGCCGCTGGTCAAGTTCGAGTTCATCCGCATGCCGGATTCGACCGGCTTCGGCGACTACACGGAGTCCGGCCAGGTGATCCCGGTGCGGCTCGGCAAGGAGGCCGGCGGCTATTCCCACGCCATGTACCTCAATGATGGGCCGCCGATCTTCGGCGGGCGCGAGCTGTGGGGTTTTCCCAAGAAATACGCCCAACCGTCATTGCAGGTCGACCGCGATACGCTGGTCGGCACGCTTGACTACGGACCGGTGCGGATAGCGACCGGAACCATGGGCTTCAAGCACGTTGCCGTCGAGCCGGACACCGTGCTCAAGGCGCTCGCCGCACCCAACTTCCTCTTGAAGATCATCCCCCACGTCGATGGCAGCCCGCGCATCTGCGAGTTGGTCCGCTACGAGCTGCTCGACGTCGCGCTGAAAGGCGCCTGGAGCGGACCCGCCGCGCTCGACCTGCGCGCGCATGCGCTCGCGCCCGTTGCCGAACTCCCCGTGCTCGAGGTCGTTTCAGCAATCCACATTCTGGCCGACCTTACGCTCGGACTTGGCCGCGTGGTGCATGACTATTTGGGTGCATCGGGTCGCGGTTGAGACGATCTCTCGCAGGCGCTTCGCCGGTGGATCGGCTGGCGCCGCCGCCTGACGGGCGGCAGGGCCTGCGGCTCAGCGCCCGTCATAAGCCCAGGTCAGATAGGCTCCGCCCCAGGCAAAACCGCCGCCGAAGGCCACGAGGATGAGACGGTCGCCGGCCTTGAGCTTTTTCTCGTAATCCCACAGGCAGAGCGGGATCGTCGCCGTGGTGGTGTTGCCGTATTTGTGGATCGTCACCATCGCGCGCTCGGCCGGCAGCTTGATACGCTTCGCGGTCGCCTCGATGATGCGCAAATTGGCCTGGTGCGGCACCAGCCAATCGACCATGTCGCCGGTCAAACGGTTGCGCCGCATCAGCTCGCGCGTCACTTCGGTCATGCGCGCGACGGCGAATTTGAACACCTTGGCGCCGTCCTGATGCACGTAGTGCAGACCCTTGGCCACGGTCTCCGCCGTCGACGGCAGGCGGCTGCCGCCGGCCTTGAGATGCAAATAGGGCATGCCGGCGCCGTCGGCGCGGATCAGCGTATCGATGATCCCGTGCGTGCGGCTCGGTTCGAGCAGCACGGCGCCGGCGCCGTCGCCGAACAGCACGCAGGTGGCGCGGTCGGTATAATCGATGAGCGAGGAGGTCTTGTCGGCGCCGACCACCACGATCTTGCGGTATTTGCCGGTCTCGATGAATTGCGCCGCCACGGCGAGCGCGTGGATGAAGCCCGAGCACGCGGCCTGCACGTCGAAGCAGCCGACGCCGCGAATATCGGTCATGTCGCCGACGAGCGTGGCGGTCGCCGGGAATACCAGATCCGGCGTCGCCGTGGCGCAGATCAAAAGATCGACCTCGCGCGGCGCGGCGCCGGTCTTGTGCAGGAGTCCGCGCACCGCCTCCGCGGCCATGTGCGAGGAGCCGAGGCCGCGGCCCTTGAGGATGTGCCGCTCCTTGATGCCGGTGCGCGCGACGATCCACTCGTCGCTGGTATCGACCATTCGCGCCAAGTCGGCATTGGTGAGCACGTCGGGCGGCACGTAGCCGTGCACGCCGGTGATCGCGGCCCGGATCGGGGATTTTTCGGTGGCTTTTTTCGCCATTTTTGCGCGCGACCTCCGCCCCTGCGCAGCATAATGAGCGGAAAATGCATCCTCAAATGAAAACCGGGCCCTCGATAACGACGGCTGCATCTTGCCAAGCCTCGACGGCCGGCCGCGCCGCAATTCGAGCTTCCACGGTTTGTCTTTTGTACCATAGAGTGGTACATAGACATGAAAGCGGGGCCGCGTGCATGATTGCGAGCTTCCGGGACGATTGGCTGCGCGCGTTCTTCGTCGAGGACAAGCGGCCACGGCATATCCGGCCTGATCTCGAAAGCCGGCTCTTCCGCAAGCTCCAGATGATCGACGACGCAACGACCGATCAGGACTTGCGGGTGCCGCGCGGCAATCATTTCGAGAAGCTGCGCGGCAACCTGGCGGGGCTCCATTCGATCCGTGTCAACGATCAATGGCGGTTGGTCTTCCGCTGGGACGGCAGCCGCGGGAAGGCCGAGGACGTTTATCTCGATGACCACAGCTATGGATGAGGAGAGTCATGTTGACGACGAAGCGCAAGCCGGCCACGGTCGGCGAGATTCTTATCGAGGAGTTCATGCGGCCCGTGGGGCTGACGCAGGCCGCGCTGGCTGAAGCCATGGGCGTGCAGCGCAGACACGTCAACGAGCTGTGCAACGGCCGCAGGAATGTGACGGCAGCGACCGCGCTCATCCTCGCCCGCGTGTTTGGCAACAGCCCCGACTTCTGGCTCAACGTGCAGCGGCGCAGCGATTTATGGAAGGCGTTGCACAGCCCCAAGCAGTGGAAGCGGATCAAGCGCGCGAAGCCACTGGGCGCGGCGGCGTGATTTGGCGACCACCGAGATCGGCGCAAGCCGGAAGGCGAAGCGCGCGTGCCGCTGCAGGTGATTGAAAGCGCCCGAGGCCATGACGCGCACTCGGGTCCGCGAAACGCGCCGCGGGCGCGGAACCGACCGAGGTTCAGTGGTGCAACGCCGCGACGCCGAGTTCTTCCCACATCCAGCGCAGGTCGCATTGGCCGGCCGCCGGTAGGCGGGCTTCCAATGTGGCGGATGACGCTGCGTCCGATCCCGCCGCGGGCACTGAAAATCGACGACGCGGCGACCGATCAGAATATGCAACAACTTGTCATGTGTATCACATGCTTTAATGTTTCCTACATGCCAACGATGATCCAAATCCGCAACGGTCCAAAGTCGCGCGCAGCACTGGCGGGCATGTCGCTGTCCGATTACCTGCTGAACGAGCTGCGCGAGGTGGCGGCGCGGCCGACGGCGGAGGAGTTGCGCGCGCGTTTGCAGGGCCGGTTGAGGATAATGCCCTCGCTCGCGCCGACCCAGGCGGTTCGCGCGGAGCGCGATCGACGGTGATCGTCGTCGACGCCTCGGCGCTCCTTGAAGCATTGTTGCGCACGGCGGCGGCCGCGGCGGTGGACAAGCGGTTGTTCGCCCCGCGACAGACGTTGCACGCGCCCCACCTGCTCGACGTCGAGGTCGCCCAGGTCCTCCGTCGCCACGTGGCGGTCGGCGAGATCGACCAAGAGCGCGGCCGTGCGGCGCTCGCCGACCTCGCCGACTTTCCATTGCGCCGCTACCCGCACGGGTTCCTGTTGCCGCAGGTGTGGGAATTGCGGGGCAGTCTCAGCGTCCTTTGACGCTTTTCAATTTTGGTCATCATGATCTTCGAGGTCCAATTGCGGTATCGGTGGTCAATTCGGGTATCTTCGGCGAAATGCTTGCGGACTTCCAGCGGCCGCCAGCGGCGCCGTCCACGCATCGTAGCTGTAAACCCAATCGGGATCGGTCGGATCGCGTAGCCAGGTATTAGTGCGTGAGCTGAGCTGAATCCGTGATGTCCGTGATTTACGGGTTGCCTCAAAGCGACGGAAAGCGTCGGCGATTCCATCGCGGTCAACTCCTTCGAGGCAGCGCGACAGCACCGCCGCATCCTCGATCGCGGTTGCTGCACCTTGCGCCATATACGGGGTCATCGGATGACAGGCATCACCCAGCAAGGTCAAGTTGCCTTCGCACCAGCGAGGCAGTGGATCGCGGTCGATCAGCGCCCATTTGTGCACGGCTGGACAGGACGCCAGCACGTGTCGCACCTGCGGATGAAATTCCGCAAAAGCTTTGCGGAGCTCCGCTACGTCGCCCGTGCTCGACCAAGATTCGACAGTAAAGCCGGGCTCTGGCTGGCTGGTGACGAAATAGACCTCGCTGCGGTCGGGCTTGACGTAATAGATGACGATATGGCGGTCGGGGCCCCACCATTTGGTACAATCGTCGATCATGTACCCGTTCAATAGCGCGGCGGGAAACACGGTCCGGTAGGCGACACGACCCGTAAAATTCGGCTCCTCTCTTCCGAACAATGCGTCCTTGACGAGGGAATGGACGCCATCAGCGGCGACAAGCGCGTCGGCTCCTGCAGTCGTTCCATTGGCGAAGCGCAGGCTAACTCTGCCATCGCCGTGCTGCTCGAACGACGTGAGTTGGTGGTCAAGCCGCAAGACGCTGTCCGGCACCACGCTCGCCAATGCCGCGTGCAAGTCGCCACGGTGCGCAAGGAGGTAGGGCACGCCGTAGCGTATTTCCGCGGCTTCGCCGAAGATCATATCGAAGCGCACGGCGCCGGTATCGTAGTCCTTGTTGTTCCACGAGCGTGGATAGAATGAGCCAGCACGCAACACGGGCTCCAGGCCGAAAGCACGCAGCACCTTCATCGCGTTGCAGCCGATCTGAATGCCGGCGCCAAGGCGGGCGAAACGCTGCGCCTGTTCGTAGACCATAACATCAATGCCGATGCGCCGCAGCGCTGCCGCTGCGGCAAGGCCGCCCATTCCGGCACCGATGATCGCTATTGAAGGTTTCTTCACGTCAATGGGCTCGACTGCGCTTCGTCGCGTGCCATGGAGGAGCTTGTCACTCTTCGGGATGCGAATGGCAATCTGAATACAGCCCAGAGCGCCAAATTATTTTCTGAAGGAGGCTCCGGCACAGTCTTTTCGAAGCCGGCTTGATCGAGCGGTGGTCCGCCGACTGCGAAAAGATCGCGGCAACGTGGCGCAGAGGCCAAGGGGTCAGTTTCTGAGCCGGCCGCGTGCAGGGAGCTTATCTGTCGCGCGACGAAAATTTTGTGAGCGTCGGTAGGCCGCACACTATCCCCGGTCTCTTTCGGAGGTCGATCGAACCGCTGGGAGAGCCTCACAGCCTTCGGTCGGCGAGAACCATCCGGCAATCAATACGGATGGTCGCCATGAACCTTTGGTAACGCTACAATACAATTCCATTTGTTAGATCGAGGACACAGACTTATCTGTTTGGTCGCGGAACAACCACGATGCGCGCTATGCTCAAGCGTCGAGCCATGGCTGCCCTGAG
>JASHPW010000057.1 GCA_030037895.1 Xanthobacteraceae bacterium
CGCCTTGAGCGCATCGCGGGCGGCGCGGATGTCATCGACCTCATAACAGACGTGGTGCATGCCGCCATCCGGATTGCGTTCGAGGAACTTGGCGATGGGCGACCCGTCGCCGAGCGGCTCAAGGAGCTCGATCTTGGTGTTCGGCATAATGACGAACACGGTGGTCACGCCATGCTCCGGTTGCGGCAGCGCAGCCGAAACCTCCGCGCCCAAAACATCGCGGTAAATGGCGGCCGCCTTGCCGATATCGCGCACCGCAATCGCCACGTGATTGAGCCTGCCGATCATACTTTATCTCTCCAGCGCGCTCGCACGCTCTTCACCTCTCCCCTTGCGGGGGAGGTCGCCGATCGCGGAACCGATCCGCGATCGGCGGGAGGGGGGTCCATTCCCCACAACCGCGTCCGCAATAATCTGAAGAACCGCATCTTGATTGTTTAAAACATCAGAATTCCAAAAGCGCAGAACGCAATAGCCCCTTGCGCGCAGCCATCGATCACGGCTTTCGTCGCGTTTGCTTTCACTGTGCTCACCACCGTCCAGCTCAATCACCAAACGGCATTTATGACTGACGAAGTCGACGATGAAGGGACCAATTGGCGTTTGTCGCCGGAAAGCAAACCCGCCGAAGCGATGGGCGCGAAGCCAATACCAGAGCCGTTTCTCCGCCTCGGTCATGTTGCGGCGTAACAACTTCGCCCTGGCGCGCCGGATATTTGGAACCAGCCGATGATGCGCAGCCTGCTCACCCCCCTCCCGGACCGCTTCGCGGTCCGACCTCCCCCGCAAGGGGGGAGGTGAAAAACCGGCATTGACGCTCATATCGCGCTTTCCTCGATCGGCAAATTGTCGTCGCACGGCCCAACATAGCCGACCGCGATCGCCACGTGATTGAACCTACCGATCATGCTTTCGATCTCCCGCAGCCCCAGCAAGATCATTTTTAGCTCTTCCTATTTTTAACTCTTTCGGTCGCGCCGTCAGCAGGTTCCTTGCCGCAGTCTTTTCCTCATTCCGGAACGGCACAAAGCGCCAGACCGGAATAACGCTCTCACACCACCAGCACGTGGACGTGACAGATCGGCTTCTTGCCCCAATGCTCGGCGATGGCGGCGCGCACCGCGCGCCGGAGCGCCTCGGCAACGGCATCGGGATCGCCGCGGCGCAGTCTTGGCAGCGCCTCGAAGGCGTCCTCGACGGCATCGCGGGCAATGTCGGCCATCAGCGCGCCGCCGGCATCGGTTTCAGGAATGCCGATCAGCGCGATTTCGGGGTTGGAGACGGGCGCTCCCTTCTCGCTCAAGGCGAGGGCGACCGAGACAATGCCGGCAAAACCGAGCCGCCGGCGGGAAGCTATGGTGGGCACCTCGGCATCGAGGAGGAGCGCGCCGTCCTTGTAGAGGCGCCCCGACGGAATTTCGTCGATGATTTGTGCCGCGCCCGGCGCAAGGCGCACGAGGTCGCCGTTACGGCAGACAAGGACCTCGGGAACGCCGGCGTCGCGCGCGAGCTTGGCGTGCTCGGCCAAATGCAAGGCTTCGCCATGCACCGGGATGAGGATTTTCGGCCGCACCCAGCCGATCATATCCAGGAGCTCGGCGCGGCGCGGATGCCCGGACACGTGCACCAGGTGATTTTGGTCGGTGATGACCTCGACGCCCTGCGCGACCAGGCCGTTGATCACGCGGGCCACCGCCTTCTCGTTGCCGGGGATGGCACGGGCGGAGAAGATCACGCGGTCGCCCTTGGCGAAGGTGACGTCCGGATGCTCGTCCTCGGCGATGCGCGCAAGCGCGGCGCGCGGCTCGCCCTGGCTGCCGGTGCACAGCGCCAAAACCTTATCGGGCGGCAGATAGCCGTAAAACTCGGTGCCGCGGAAATCCTGCACACCGTCGAGATAGCCGGTCTCGCGCGCAACCTGCACCACCCGCTCCATCGCCCGCCCGACCACCACGACTTCGCGGCCCGCGGCGCGGGCGGCATCGGCAACCGCGTGGATGCGTCCGACGTGGGAGGCAAACGTCGTCACCGCCACGCGGCCCGGCGCGGTGCGGATCAATTCGGCAAGCGTCCTTGCCACCTCGGATTCGGAGGGCGAGCGGCCGTCGCGGATCGCATTGGTGGAATCGCCGACGAGCGCGAGCACGCCCTCATCGCCGAGCGCGGCGAGCTTCGCCCGATCGGTCGGCGCGCCGACCAGCGGGGTGGGATCGATCTTCCAATCCCCGGTATGCAGCACGGTGCCGGCCGGGGTGCGGATCGCCAACGCATTCGATTCCGGGATCGAATGGGCGACATTGATGAATTCGACGTCGAACGGGCCGAGCGTCAGGCGCCCGCCGAGCGCCACGACATTGACCGGAATCTTCGGGGCGCCGGGTTCGGACAGACGGCGCGCTTCGAACAGCGCGGCCGTGAACGGCGTGGCGTAGAGCGGTACATTGAGGCGCGGCCACAGGTCGATCAGCGCGCCCATATGGTCCTCATGGGCGTGCGTCAGGATGAGCCCCGCGATATTGCGGCGCTCCGCGATCAGATAGCGGATGTCCGGCAGGATGAGATCGACGCCGGGCAGTTGCTCCTCGGCCGCAAAGGAAACGCCGCAATCGACGATGAGCCATTGCCGCCGCCGCTCGTCGCCAACGCCGTAGATCGAGAGATTCATCCCGATCTCGCCGACACCGCCGAGCGGCGCAAACACCAGTTCATTCGCCGCCATCAGTCGACGCGCCCCCTTGCCGTCACGCGGGCGGGGCGTTCGCCCGCCACCGGGAAAACGTCGCCGGCGGTGATGGTCTGCAGGTTTCCGTCGGCAAGGCGCAGCAACAAATGGCCGCGCTCGTCGAGCGCCTCGCAACGCCCGAAATACTCGCGGTCGGGAAGCTTAACCCGCATATCGGCGCCGATACCGGCGGCGTGGGCGAGCCAATCGGCGCGCGTCACGTGAAAGCCGGCGCCGCGACGCCACGCGAGGAGCCGTTGCACCATCGTGCCGGATAATGCCGCAAAGAGGTCTTCGGCGGAAACATCGACGCCGGCCGCAGCGAGGTCGGTCGCGGGGTAAGCGGCTTGTCGGGGATGGTGCCGGCAGTTCACGCCGATGCCGACCGCGACGGCGAGCTGTCCCGCAACGCCCTCCCCTTCGATCAAAATGCCGGCAAGCTTGGCGCCGCCGCAGAGAACGTCATTCGGCCATTTGAGCGCGAGTTGCCCGCGCAAGACCGGCGCGCGGTCGAGAATCGCGTCATGCACGGCAAGCGCGGCGACGAACGACAATTCCGGGGCGCGCTCCGGCGGCGCCGGATCACGCAAGAGCAGCGTGGCGTAGAGATTGCCGGGCGCGGATATCCACACGCTTCCGCGCCGGCCGCGGCCGGCCGTCTGCTGCCGCGCCGTCACCCAGAGCGGGCCGCTCGCGCCGGCGCGCGCCAGCGCCAACGCCTCGGTGTTGGTCGACGGCAGCGTTTCATGAGCCAAAAGGCGATAACCCGCCGCAGCCGCCGCGGAATGAAGCCGCATCAGAACAGCGAATGGGCGGCCGCGCTGGCGACGCCGACAAGCGGCCCCGGATAGAGGAAGAAGAGGATGTTGAACAAACCGCAAACCGCCAGCACCACCTTGAGCTCGTACGGCATGGCGGCAAACCCTTCCGCCGGCTCGTCGAAATACATGATCTTGACGATCGCCAGATAATAATAGGCGCCGACGACGCTCGCGAGCACGCCGATCACGGCAAGCGCGTAGAGCCCGGCATGGATCGCGGCGAGAAAGACGTAGAACTTGGCAAAGAAGCCGGCGAGCGGCGGCACGCCGGCCATCGAGAACAATAGCATCGCCAGGAAGAACGCCATGGTCGGATGCGTGCGCGCGAGCCCGGCCAATTGGTCGATCGATTCCACCATCCCCTCGCTGCGCCGCATCGACAGGATCACGGCGAACACGCCGAGCGTCATGGTGAGATAGATCGCCATGTAGACGAGGACGCCCTGCACGCCGTCGGACGTGCCGGCGGCGAGCCCGATGAGCGCGAAGCCCATATGGCCGATCGAGGAATAGGCCATCAGCCGCTTGAAGTTGCGCTGGCCGATGGCGGCGAAGGCGCCGAGCAGCATCGAGGCGATGGAGACGAAGACCAGAATCTCCCGCCATTGCGCGGTGATGCCGGGAAAGGCGGCGACCGCGACACGCACGAACATGGCCATGCCGGCCACCTTGGGCGCGGCGGCAAAAAAGGCCGTGACCGGCGTCGGCGCGCCCTCGTAGACGTCCGGCGTCCACATATGGAACGGCACGGCCGAGACCTTGAAGCAGAAGCCGGCGAACAGAAAGACGAGCCCGAAGATCAATCCCGGCCCGGCCGCCGCCGCCGATTGCGCGATGCCGGCGAAATTCACCGTGCCGGTGAAGCCGTAGACGAGCGAGGCGCCGTAAAGCAGCATTCCCGACGACAGCGCGCCGAGCACAAAATATTTGAGGCCGGCTTCGGTCGAGCGCAGCGAGGAGCGCTGGCTCGCGGCCACCACATAGAGCGGCAGGCTCATCAATTCGAGGCCGAGATAGAGCGCAATGAGATCGGCGGCCGAGATCAGCATCAGCATGCCGAGAGTGGAAAGAACGACGAGCACCGAATGCTCGAACCGCTGCGGGCCTTCGTGCTTGGCGTAGTCGATCGACATCGCGATCGCGGCGGCCGAGCCGAGGATGGCCAGGATTTTCAGGAAGCGGGCGAAGCCATCGACCACGAAGCTGTCGCCGAAGGTGACGAGCTTGCCCGCGGGCAGCGCCAGCACGATCAGCCCGGCGAGCAGGAGGAGCGCGATCGACGCGCCGTCGATGAAGCGCACCGCGCGTTCGCCGGCATAGACGCCGACCATCAGCAGCGCCATGGCGCCGAGCCCGAGCACCAGCTCCGGCAGCAGCGGAACGACGGCGGGAATGGTCAAAGCGGCATTCATCGCTTCACCTCGCCAGCGCCGCGGCTTGCACGTTGCCAACCGCGTGCTGGAAATTGTCGAGTAATTGCGCGACCGATGCCGCCGAAATGTCGAGCACCGGCTGCGGATAGATGCCGAAGACGATGGTCAGGATCACGAGCGGCGCCAACACCACGATCTCGCGCCAGCCGATGTCGGTGATGTTGAACAGGCTGGCCTTCTCCAGCTTGCCGAAGATCACCTTGCGGTAGAGCCACAGCGCATAGGCGGCGGACAGGATCGTCCCCAGCGTCGCCAAAGTCGCCACCCAATTGTTGATCCGGAAGGTGCCGATCAGCGTCAAGAACTCGCCGATGAAGCCCGACGTGCCGGGCAAGCCGATATTGGCCAGCGTGAACACCATGAAGACGAAGGCGTAGAGCGGCATGCGGTTGACGAGGCCGCCATAGGCCGCGATCGCGCGCGTATGCATGCGGTCATAGACGACGCCAACGCACAGAAACAAGGCGGCCGAGACGATGCCGTGCGAGATCATCTGGAAAATGCCGCCGGCGACGCCCTGCGCGGTCATCGCGAACAGCCCCATGGTGACGAAGCCCATATGCGCCACCGAGGAATAGGCCACGAGCTTCTTCATGTCCTCCTGCATCAGCGCCACCAGCGAGGTGTAGACGATGGCGACGATCGAGAGCGCGTAAATGAGCGGCGCCAGCTCGACCGAGGCCTGCGGGAACATCGGCAACGAGAAACGCAGGAAGCCGTAGCCGCCCAACTTCAAGAGGATCGCGGCGAGGATGACCGAGCCGGCGGTCGGCGCCTCGACATGCGCGTCGGGCAGCCAGGTATGCACCGGCCACATCGGCAGCTTGACCGCGAACGAGGCGAGGAAGGCGAACCAGGCCCAGATTTGCAGCGTGCGCGGGAAGCTGTAGTGCAGCAACGTCGGAATGTCGGTGGTGCCCGCCTGCCAGTACATCGCCATGATGGCGAGCAGCATCAGCACCGAGCCGAGCAGCGTGTAGAGGAAGAATTTGAAGCTGGCATAGACCCGGCGCGGGCCGCCCCAGACGCCGATGATCAGGAACATCGGGATCAGGCCGCCCTCGAAGAACAGATAGAACAGCACCAAATCCAGCGCGCAGAAGGTGCCGACCAACAGCGTCTCGAGCACGAGAAAGGCGATCATGTAGGCGCGCACCCGGCTCTGGATCGCTTCCCAGCTCGCCAGGATCGAGATCGGCATCAGTGCAGTGGTCAGGATCACGAACGGCAGCGAAATGCCGTCGACGCCCATGGCGTAGGTGATCGCGCCGCCGAGCCACGGCCGCTTTTCCAGGAATTGAAACTCGGGCGAGCTCGGATCGAAGCGCCAGAGCAGGATCAGCGAGACCGCGAAGGTGACGAGCGTGGTCCAGAGCGCGGCCCAACGGGCATTGCGCACGCCCGCCTCGTCGTCGCGCTGCAGCGCGATGAACAAGGCCCCGGCCAGCGGCAGGAAGGTGACGACGGAGAGGATCGGCCAGCTCGTCATCCGTGCCCTCCGGAGAACATGAACCAGGTGAGGAAGGCGGCGACGCCGATCAGCATGGCAAAGGCGTAATGATAGAGATAACCGGTCTGCAGCCGGATGACGTTGCGGGTCACGTCGAGCACGCGCGCGGACACGCCGTCAGGTCCGAACCCGTCGATGACGAAGCCATCGCCGCCCTTCCACAGGAGCCGGCCGAGCCACATCGCCGGACGGACAAAGAGGAAGTCATAGATGCTGTCGAAGTACCAAGCATTGAGCAGGAAGCGGTACAGCACGGCCTGATCGCGCGCCAGCGCCGCGGGCAGGTCGGGCCGGCGGATATAGAACTGCCAGGCGACCAGGAATCCGCCGATCATCATGATCGTCGGCGCCAGAGACGTGAGCAGCGGCAGATTTTCCATGTCCTCGAGGACGGTGTTGCCGGCGCCGATCTTGAGCGACTCGCGGAAAAACTCTTCGGCGCCGTGGCCGAGGAACAGCGGGACGAACGGCCAGCCGGCGGCGATCGAACCGATCGCCAAGAGCGCGAGCGGAACGAGCATCACTTTCGGGCTCTCGTGGGCAGCCTCGTAATGATGCATGTCGTGCGGCGCGCCGTGGAAAGTCTTGAAGATAAGCCGCCACGCATAGAACGAGGTGAGCGCCGCGGCCGCGACCGTCATGACGAAGCCGTAGACGGCGAAAGGATTCTTGGCGACGGCGGCGGCATCGATGATCGCGTCCTTGGAGAAATAGCCGGCGCTGAAGGGAAACCCGGTCAGCGCCAGGGTGCCGACCAGCATGGTGGCGTAGGTGAACGGGATTTTGCGCCACAGCCCGCCCATATGGCGAATGTCCTGCTCGTGATGCATGGCGATGATCACCGAGCCCGAGCCGAGAAAGAGAAGCCCCTTGAAGAAAGCGTGCGTGAACAAATGGAACATGCCGACCGAATAGGCGCCGACGCCCATGGCGACGAACATGTAGCCGAGCTGCGAGCAGGTGGAATAGGCGATGATGCGCTTGATGTCGTTCTGCACCAGACCGACCGTCGCGGCGAAGATCGCCGTGGTCGCGCCGATGAAGATCACGAATGATTGCGCGACCGGCGCCAGCTCGAACAGCGGCGACAGCCGCGCCACCATGAACACGCCGGCGGTCACCATGGTCGCGGCGTGGATGAGGGCGGAAACCGGCGTCGGCCCTTCCATGGCGTCGGGGAGCCAAGTGTGCAGCAGGAATTGCGCCGACTTGCCCATCGCGCCCATGAACAACAGCAGGCAGATCACGGTGAGCGCATCGACGTTGAAGTTGAGATAGTGGAAGCTCTTGCCGACGAGACCCGGTGCCTGCGCAAAGACCGTATCGAGATTGATCGATCCGGTGAGCAGGAACACGGTGAAAATCCCGAGCGCAAAGCCGAAGTCGCCGATCCGGTTGACGATGAAGGCCTTGATCGCCGCGGCGTTGGCTTCCGGCTTGTGGAACCAGAAGCCGATCAGCAGATAGCTGGCGAGCCCCACGCCCTCCCAGCCGAAGTACAATTGCGCGAGGTTGTCGGCCGTCACCAGCATCAGCATGGCGAAGGTGAAGAACGACAGGTAGGAGAAGAAGCGCGGCTTGTACGGATCTTCGGCCATGTAGCCGATCGAATAGAGGTGCACGAGCGCCGAAATGGTGGTCACCACCATCAGCATCACGACGGTGAGCGGGTCGATGCGCAGCGCCCAATCGACCTTGAGGTCGCCGGACGTGATGTAATTGAAGACGGTGACGCGGGCGTCGTGCCGGTCGAAGCCGACATCGACGAAGGCGACGCAGGACAGCACCCAGGAGATCGCGACGAGCGTGGTGGTGATGAGCTCCGCCGCCGGCGAACCGGCGCTCGGCGGCTCGATCTCTTCCTGCTGCGGGCGCGAATGATCGCTGTCGGCGTGCATCGACTGCGGCGCCGCCGCGCCGCGCCCCGGCTCCTCGGGCACCAACGGAGCCGCGTGATCGGCGGGCGGAGGCGGCGGGCTCGCGCCCGGATGGCGATTGCCGGCGCCGACGAGCGAAATCACGCCGGCAATGACGGCGCCGAGGAGCGGCAAAAAGACGATGGCTTCGTACATGCCCCGCTAGCCCTTCATCAAATTCACGTCCTCGACCGCGATCGAGCCGCGGTTGCGGAAATAGGCGACAAGGATGGCGAGCCCGATCGCGGCTTCCGCGGCGGCGACCGTGAGCACGATCAGCGCGTAGACTTGGCCGACGATGTCGCCGAGGAACGCGGAAAACGCCACCAAGTTGATGTTGACGGCGAGCAGAATAAGCTCGATCGACATCAGAATGATGATGACATTCTTGCGGTTGAGAAAGATGCCGAAGATCCCGAGCGTGAACAGGATCGCCGCAACCGTGAGATAATGGCCGAGGCCGATCGTCATGGCAGCCCCTGCCCCGATTTCACCTTGACGACCTCGATGGCGGTCGAGCGCCGGCGCGCAAGCTGCGCGGCGATGTTCTGCCGCTTCACGTCCGGCTTATGGTGCAGCGTCAGCACGATGGCGCCGATCATGGCGACCAGCAGGATCACGCCGGCGGCTTCGAAGAAATAGACGTAGCGGGTATAGAGGACGAGGCCGAGCGCTTGCGTATTGCTGACCTCGCCGGCCGCCGGAATCGGCGCCGTGATCGCCTTGGCGACGCCGGGCCCGATCGCCCAGGCACCGACCACGATCAGGAGCTCGGCCAGCAGCGCGGCGCCGACCACCGCGCCGATCGGCAGGTAATTGAGGAAACCCTGGCGCAGTTCGACGAAATCGACGTCGAGCATCATCACCACGAACAGGAACAATACCGCCACGGCGCCGACGTAAACGACGATGAGGATCATCGCCAGGAATTCGGCGCCCATGAGCACGAACAGGCCGGCGGCATTGACGAAGGCGAGGATGAGGAAAAGCACCGAATGCACCGGATTCCTGGCGGCGATGACCATCACCGCCGAGGCCACGCAGACGCCGGCGAAGAGATAGAAGAATATCGCGTGAAGGATCACCGGTGACTCCCCGCCGGCGCCGGATCGTTGCCTTCCCGCTTGAGCAGGGAGGAAGCTGCATCGAATGCGATGACGCAACTATTTCCCTCCCGGCACGGTCCGCGCGCGAACCTCCCCGGCGAGGAGGAAGGCAACAGGAGCGAGGTTATACGTGCGATCATGCCGGCCGGCTCAGCGATATGGCGCGTCGAGCGCGATGGCCTTGGCGATCTCGCGCTCCCAGCGGTCGCCGTTCGCCAACAGCCGCTCCTTGTCGTAGTACAGCTCCTCGCGGGTCTCGGCCGCGAATTCGAAGTTCGGCCCTTCGACGATGGCGTCGACCGGACAGGCTTCCTGGCAGAGCCCGCAATAGATGCACTTGACCATATCGATGTCGTAGCGGGTGGTGCGGCGCGTGCCGTCGTTGCGCCGCGGACCGGCCTCGATGGTGATCGCCTGCGCCGGGCAGATCGCCTCGCACAGCTTGCAGGCGATGCAGCGCTCTTCGCCGTTCGGATAGCGACGCAACGCGTGCTCGCCGCGGAAGCGCGGCGACAGCGCGCCCTTCTCGAACGGATAATTGAGCGTCGCTTTCGGCTTGAAGAAATAGCGCAGCGAAAGGAAGAACGCCTGCGCGAACTCCTTGAGGAAAATCGAACGTGCCGCCTGGTCGAGTGGCATGTCAGCCTCTGATGACTTGCAGGACGCCGGCGACGATCGCGACCATGGCGAGCGAGATCGGCAAAAAAACCTTCCAGCCGAGCCGCATCAACTGGTCGTAGCGATAGCGCGGGATAAACGCCTTCACCATCGCAAACATGAAGAACACGACGCTCGCCTTGAGCAGGAACCAGACGATGCCGGGTATCCAGGTGAACGGCGGCACCGGGAACGGCGGCAGCCATCCGCCGAGGAACAGGATGGTGGCCATGGCGCACATGGTGGTGACCGCCACGTACTCGCCCATCATCAGCATCATGTAAGGAGTCGAGCCGTACTCCACCATGTAGCCGGCGACAAGTTCCGACTCCGCCTCGACCAGATCAAACGGCGGCCGATTGGTCTCGGCGAGCGCCGAGACGAAGAAGATGACGAACATCGGCAGCAGCGGCAGCCAGTACCAGCCGAGAAAACCCCAGGCGCTGTTCTGCGCCTCGACGATGGCGGAAAGGTTGAGCGAACCGACGCACAACAGCACGGTGATGAGGACGAAGCCGATCGAGACCTCGTAGGACACCATCTGCGCGGCCGAGCGCAGCGCCGCCAGGAACGGATACTTCGAGTTCGACGCCCAGCCGGCCATGATGACACCGTAGACGCCGAGCGAGGAGACGGCGAAGAGATAGAGGATGCCGACATTGATGTCGGCGATGACCCAGCCGGCGCTGACCGGGATCACCGCCCAGGCGGCGAGCGCCAGCGTGCAGGTGATGAGCGGAGCGAGGAGAAACACGCCCTTGTTGGCGCCGGCGGGAATGACCGGCTCCTTGAGCACGAATTTCAGCAGGTCGGCGAACGATTGGAACAAGCCCCAGGGGCCGACCACGTTCGGCCCGCGTCTGATCTGCACGGCCGCCCAGATCTTGCGGTCGGCATAGAGGAGGTAGGCGACGGCGACGAGCAGGATGACGAGCAGCAGCACGCTCTCGGCCACCATGACGACCAACGGCCAGATGTAGTCGGACCAGAACGCGGCCATGGTTCAGCCCTCTATCGCGCCGCCGCCACGGCGGCGCGGCCTGTGGCGATGGCCGAGCATTGCGCCATCACCGCCGAACAGCGCGCGATCGGATTGGTGAAGTAGAAGTCTTCGACGCTTGGGCGAAACGGCGCCTTGTCGACGGCGCCGCCGCGCCCGGCGAGTTTTTGAATATCGGCCGCATCGCCCGGCGCGATCCGACCGATGCGCATGAGATGCGGGTGGGCCTTGTACAGCGCCGCGCGCAAGGCGGCGAGCGAGTCATAAGGCAACCGCCGGCCGAGCACGTCCGAGAGCGCGCGCAGGATCGCCCAATCCTCGCGCGCGTCGCCCGGCGGGAACGAAGCGCGGGTCGCTATCTGCACCCGGCCTTCGGTGTTGACGTAGGTCGCCGACTTCTCCGGATAGGCCGCGCCCGGCAGCACTACGTCGGCGCGCGCCGCGCCGCGGTCGCCGTGGGTGCCGATATAGATCACGAAGGCACCGGCCGCGATGTCGATCTCGTCAACGCCGAGCAGGAAGAGAATATCGAGCGTGCCAGATGTCGCCATCTGCCGCGCGGTCAGGCCGCCCGGCCCCGGCACGAAGCCGAGATCGAGGGCGCCGACGCGCGCCGCCGCGCCGTGCAGAACGCAATACCCGTTCCAGCCGTCCTTCACCGCGCCGAGATCGATCGCCGCCTTGGCCGCCAGCGATGCGACCGCCGCGCCGTCGACGCGCGCCAGGGCTTCGGCGCCCAGAAGCACAAGCGGACGCTCGGCCTTGCGCAACGCCTCGGCAAAGCTGTGGCGGGTGACGGCGGCGAGCGTCTCCGGGCCGGCGCCCAGATAATCGTAGCCGTAGGTAAGCTCCGCCTTGGCGCCGATCAGACCGACGGGGAAACTCTTGGCGGTACGCCAACGCTTGCGGATGCGGGCGTTGAGGACGGCGGCTTCCTTGCGCGGATTGGCGCCGACGATGAGGAGCGCGTCCGCCGTATCGATCCCGGCGATGGTCGCATTGAACAGATAGGTGGCGCGGCCCCATGCCGGATCGAGCGCCGAGTCGCATTTGCGGCAATCGAGGTTGCCGACGCCGAGCCGCGTCAGCAAGTCCTTGAGCGCGAAAATCTCCTCGACGGCGGCGAGGTCGCCGACCAGCGCGCCCATCCGCCTGGGATTGGCGCGCGCCAGTTTGTCGGCGATCGCGGCGAAAGCCTCGCGCCATGACGCCGGACGCAAGCGGCCTTTTTCGCGCACATAGGGTTGATCGAGCCGCTGCGAACGCAGGCCGTCGACCACGTGCCGGGTCTTGTCGGAAATCCACTCTTCGTTGATGTCGTCGTTCACCCGCGGCAGGATGCGCATGACTTCGCGCCCGCGCGTGTCGATGCGGATCGCCGAACCGAGCGCGTCCATGACGTCGATCGATTCGGTCTTGTTGAGTTCCCAGGATCGCGCCGCAAACTCGTAGGGTTTCGAGGTCAAGGCGCCGACCGGACAGAGATCGACCACGTTGCCCTGCAGCTCCGAGACCATCGCCTGTTCGAGATAGGTGGTAATCTCCATGTCCTCGCCGCGGCCGATAGCGCCGAGTTCGGGGACGCCTGCGACCTCGGTCGCAAAACGCACGCAACGCGTGCACTGGATGCAGCGGTTCATCGCGGTCTTGACCAGCGCGCCGAGATATTTGTCCTCGACCGCGCGCTTGTTCTCACGGAAGCGGCTCTGGTCGACGCCGTAGGCCATGGCCTGGTCCTGCAGGTCGCATTCACCACCCTGGTCGCAGATCGGACAGTCGAGCGGATGATTGATGAGCAGGAATTCCATCACCCCTTCGCGCGCCTTGCGCACCATCGGCGAGCGGGTGCTGAGCGCCTTCGGCGAGCCGTCCTTGTTCGGCATCAAATCCTTGACGCTCATGGCGCAAGACGCCTGCGGCTTCGGTACGCCGACGACCTCGATGAGGCACATGCGGCAATTGCCGGCGATCGACAGCCGCTCGTGGAAGCAGAAGCGCGGAATCTCGGCGCCCGCCGCTTCGCACGCCTGCAACAGCGTGTATTCCGGCGGAACGTCGATCTCCCTGCCGTCGACGATAAGCTTGGTCATCGACATTCCCTGGTCGCGAACGGACCGGCGCCGTGGATTTTCCGAAGAACCCGGACGACCATGTCGGTCGGCTGCCTCGCCATTCTCTTCGTCCCTTACTCCGCCGCCGCCGGCACCGGCGGATCGAGCACGCCGCCTTCGGTGACGGCGTCGGCCGCGTCGGCGTGGGCGGTATATTCATCGATCCGCCGCTCGATCTCCGGCCGGAAATGGCGGATGAGACCCTGCACCGGCCAAGCGGCGCCATCGCCGAAAGCGCAGATGGTGTGGCCTTCGATCTGGGTGGTCACCTCCATCAGCATGTCGATCTCGCGCCTGAGGGCGCGGCCCTCGGCCATGCGCGTGAGCACCCGCCACATCCAGCCCATGCCTTCGCGGCAGGGCGTGCACTGGCCGCAGCTCTCATGCTTGTAGAAATAGGAGATGCGGGCCATAGCGCGCACGATATCGGCCGACTTGTCCATGACGATCACGGCGGCCGTGCCCAGCGCCGACTTCTTCTCGCGGCAGCCGTCGAAATCCATGAGCAGCGAGTCGGCCTGGTCGGGGCCCGCGGGCACGAGCGGCATCGACGAGCCGCCCGGAATCACCGCGAGCAGATTGCTCCAGCCGCCGCGCACGCCGCCGGCATGCTTCTCGATCAGCTCGCGCAGCGGAACGCCCATCGCCTCTTCGACGTTGCACGGCCGCTCGACGTGGCCGGAAATGCAGAAGAGCTTGGTGCCGGTATTGTTCGGCCGGCCGATGCCGGCGAACCAGGACGCGCCGCGGCGCATGATGTCCGGCACCTGGGCGATGGTCTCGACATTGTTGACCGTGGTCGGGCAGCCATAGAGTCCCATATTGGCCGGAAACGGCGGCTTCAGTCGCGGCATTCCCTTCTTGCCTTCGAGGCTTTCGAGCAGCGCCGTCTCCTCGCCGCAGATATAGGCGCCGGCGCCGTGATGCACGATGATGTCGAAGTCGAAGCCGTGGACGTTGTTCTTGCCGATGAGCTTGGCGTCGTAGGCCTGCTGCACGGCGGCTTCCAGCCGTTCGCGCTCACGGACGAACTCGCCGCGCACATAGATGTAGCAGGTGTGCGCGCCCATGGCACAGCCGGCGATGAGGCATCCCTCCACCAGCAGATGCGGATCGTGGCGCAGGATCTCGCGGTCCTTGCAGGTGCCGGGCTCCGATTCGTCGGCGTTGACCACGAGATAGCTCGGCCGGCCGTCGGATTGCTTGGGCATGAACGACCATTTGAGGCCGGTCGGGAATCCGGCGCCGCCGCGGCCGCGCTGGCCCGACGCCTTCATCTCGTTGATGATGGCGTCGCGGCCCTTTTCCAGGATCGCCTTGGTGCCATCCCAGGCGCCGCGGGCGCGCGCGCCGGCAAGGCTCCAATCGCGCCGGCCGTAGAGGTTCTTGAAGATGCGGTCCTTGTCGGCGAGCATTTTTTACCGGCGCTTCGGATCGGTGGCATCGGCGATCGGGGCTTTTGGCACCGCCGCCTCGTGAACGTTCGCGGCTTCGCCCGACGGCGCCGGCTTGCCGCGGCCGGCGTAGATCGATGGATCGGTTAGTGTCGTCTCGCCGCCCACCGGCGCCGAGCACTGCCGCTCGATCTGCGGGCCCGGCTTCGGCTTCCGGCCCGCCGCCAGGTCGTTGAGGACATGGGTCAGCGTTTCCGGCGTGAGGTCCTCATAGTAATCGTAGTTGATTTGCACCATCGGCGCGTTGACGCAGGCTCCCAGGCATTCGACCTCGGTCCAGGAGAACATGCCGTCGGCGGCAACGCGGTCCTGCTCGCCGATCAGGCGCTTGCAGACCTTCTTCAGCTCGTCCGCACCGCGCAGCATGCACGGCGTGGTGCCGCAGAGCTGCACGTGAAATCGCCCCACCGGGGAAAGATTGAACATGGTGTAGAAGGTGGCGACTTCGAGCACGCGGATCTTCGCCATGCCGAGCATGTCCGCCACCGCCTCGATCGCCTTCTGCGGCAGCCAACCGCCGGACTGCTCCTGCGCCCGCCAGAGGATCGGGATCACCGCCGATTGCCGGCGGCCCGGCGGATATTTGCCGATCTGCGCCTTGGCCCATTCCAGATTGGCCGGAGTGAAGGCGAAGCTCGGCGGCTGCTTCTCGGCGAGGCGGCGCACGCTCATCGGTCCACCTCGCCGAAGACGATATCAATCGAGCCGAGGATCGCGGAGACGTCCGCGAGCATGTGGCCGCGGGAGAGAAAATCCATGGCCTGCAGGTGCGCGAAGCTCGGCGCGCGAATCTTGCACTTGTACGGCCGATTGCCGCCGTCGGCGACGAGATAGACGCCGAACTCGCCCTTCGGCGCCTCGACCGCGGCATAGACCTCGCCGGCGGGCACGTGGAAGCCTTCGGTATAGAGCTTGAAATGATGGATGAGCGCTTCCATCGAGCGCTTCATCACCGCGCGGCGCGGCGGCACGATCTTGTTGTCGTCGACCACGACCGGCCCCTGTCCGTCGGCCGCGCGCAATCGCTCCACGCATTGCCTCATGATGCGCACCGACTGGCGCATCTCTTCCATGCGCACGCAATAGCGGTCGTAACAGTCGCCGTTCTTGCCCACCGGAATATCGAAATCGAGCTCGGCATAGCACTCGTAGGGCTGCGCCTTGCGCAAATCCCAGACCGCGCCGGAGCCGCGCACCATGACGCCGGAAAAACCCCACGCCCAGGCGTCATCGAGCCTTACCACGCCGATATCGACATTGCGCTGCTTGAAGATGCGGTTCTCGGTGAGCAGCTCTTCGAGGTCGTCGCACACTTTGAGGAACGGGTCGCAAAACGCCTCGATGTCGTCGATCAGCTTCGGTGGCAGATCCTGATGCACGCCGCCGACGCGGAAATAGGCCGCGTGCATGCGCGAGCCGGACGCGCGTTCGTAGAAGCCCATCAGCTTCTCGCGCTCCTCGAAACCCCACAGCGGCGGGGTGAGCGCGCCGACATCCATGGCCTGGGTGGTGACGTTGAGGAGGTGCGAGAGGAGCCGGCCGATCTCGCAATAGAGCACGCGGATCAGCTGTGCCCGCCTGGGAATGGCAAGGCCGAGGAGCTTCTCCGCGGCCAGGCAGAACGCGTGCTCCTGGTTGATGGGCGCGACGTAGTCGAGGCGGTCGAAATAGGGAATCGCCTGCAGATAGGTCTTGTGCTCGATCAATTTTTCGGTGCCGCGGTGCAGGAGCCCGATATGCGGGTCCACGCGCTCCACCACCTCGCCATCGAGTTCGAGGACGAGACGCAGCACGCCGTGCGCCGCGGGATGTTGCGGTCCGAAATTGATGGTGAAGTTGCGGGGGACGGCTTCGGTCATGATGCAGCTTCGATCATCCCTATTCGCCATTCGCCATTCACTATCGGCTATCCGCCATTTGCAGTCCGCCCACTTTCGCAGCCTTGGCTGCGACCCGGGCATTGAATTTGTCCCACACGACGACGAAGCGTTCATGTCGGCCTTCACCGATCAGATCGATGCCGTCGTGCGCCTTGATCTTGAAGACCACGCGCTGGCCGACGACTTCGGCGCATTCGACATCGACCGTCACCGTCATGCCGGGAGGCGTCGCGGCCAGGTGGCTCACGTCGACATGGACGCCGAGGCTGCCTTCGCCCGGGTCGAGATGCGGGGCGAGCAACTCGGTGCATGTCCATTCCATCAGCACGATCATATAGCCGGTGGCAAAAACCTTCGGCAT
>JASHPW010000003.1 GCA_030037895.1 Xanthobacteraceae bacterium
GTCAATGCCGGCACGCTGCAGGCCGGATCGGCGAATGCCTTCGCGCCGGCAAGCACGTTCACCATCGCGAGCGGCGCCATTCTCGATCTCAACGGCTTCAACGAAACCATCGGCGAGCTTGCCGGCGCCGGCAACGTCACGCTCGGTTCGGCGACGCTGACCGCCGGCGGCAACAACGCCAACACGACCTTTTCGGGCACGATCTCCGGCACCGGCGGCCTCGACAAGGCCGGCTCGGGCACGCTGACGCTCACCGGCACCGACACCTATAGCGGCGCCACCGACATCGAGGGCGGCACGCTGGAAGTGAACGGCACGCTGACCGACACGTCGAGCGTCACGGCGGGCAGCGGCGCCACCTTCGCCGGCGACGGCACCATCGACCCACTCCTGGTGACGATCGGCTCGGGAGCGAGCCTGTCGCCAGGCGTGCCCGGCGTGCCCGGCACGTCGATGACCATCGTCGGCAACCTCGCCTTCCAATCGGGCGCGATCTACCTCATCAACATCGGCCCGACCACGGCCTCGCGGGCGAACGTCAGCGGCACGGTGACGCTCAACGGCGCGGTCGAAGGCTACTTGGCGCCGGGGAGCTATAACGGGAAGACCACCTACGACATTCTCGATTCGACCGGCATCAGCGGCACGTTCACCGGCTACAGCAGCATCAATGATCCGGGCTTTGGCGGCACGCTCACCTACACGTCGACCGACGTGCTGTTGAACCTGACGTCGCAATTGGGCGCGGGCATGAGCCTCAACCAGAACCAGGAGAACATGGCGACGGGGCTCAACACCTATTTCAACAATGGCGGCACGCTGCCGGCGAGCTTCGTGAACCTGTACGGCCTGACCGGCAGCCGGCTCGCCAACGCGCTGACGCAATTGTCGGGCGAGGCGGCGGCGGACGCGGTGTTCGGCGACTTCCAGTTGATGGACGAGTTCTTGAACCTGATGCTCGACCCGTTCGTCTATGGCCGCGGCGGCGGCGGCATCGGCGGGAGCGGGCCGGCGCTCGGCTTTGCGCCCGAGGAGGCGGAGACCTTGCCGCCCGAGGTGGCGCTCGCCTATGGGGAAGTATTCAAGGCGCCGCCGCCGGCCTCGTTCGCGCAACGCTGGACCGCCTGGGGGGCGAGCTTCGGCGGCAGCGGCACCACGGCCGGCGATCCGACCGTCGGCTCGCACAATGTCACCACCTCGACCTTCGGCTTTGCCGGCGGCATGGACTACCACTTCAGCCCGGACACGGTCGCGGGCTTTGCCGTTGGCGGCGGCGGCACCAATTGGGGCCTGGCCGACGGGCTCGGCGACGGCCGCAGCGACGCCTTGCAGCTCGGCGTCTATGGCATCACCCATCGGGGCCCGGCCTATTTTGCCGGCGCGCTCGCCTTCACCAACAACTGGTTCGTCACCAACCGCAGCGCGCTCGGCGATATGCTGACGGCGAATTTTGCCGGACAAGGCTATGGCGGCCGGGTGGAAAGCGGCTACCGCTTTGCCGTGCTGCCGACGCTCGGGGTTGCGCCCTATGCGGCGGTGCAGGCGCAGAGCTTCCAGACACCGGGCTACAGCGAGAGCGACGTGGGCGGCGGCGGCTTCGGGCTCTCCTATGCGGCGATGAGCGCGACGGACGTGCGCAGCGAGCTCGGCGCGCGGCTCGATGCGCCGACGCTGCTTGACGGCATGCCGCTGATCTGGCGCGGGCGCTTGGCGTGGGCGCACGACTGGATCAGCAACCCGGCGCTCGACGCCGCGTTCGAGTCGCTGCCCGGCTCGAGCTTCGTGGTCAACGGCGCGCCGCTGCCGCCGAACTCGGCGCTGACCTCGGCGGGCGCCGAGCTTTACGTCACTGCGCACCTGTCGCTGATCGCCAAGTTCGACGGCGAGTTCGCCCCCGGCTCGCAGATCTACGCCGGCTCCGGCACGCTCCGCTATACTTGGTGAGCCTGCGGCGACCGCAACCACGCCACCCCCGCACCATGCGGGCGCCGTTTTCTCAGTTCGGATACGAATTGATATCGAGCCAGTACATTGAGGGCTGAGCAAGCGCGCGCGGGCGCGTTGGCGCTTTCTATATGATGTTTAAGGCGGTTGGCATGAATCCATAGCAAGTTGCTGACATGATTTTCTTCCGGCAGTTGCCATCGGCCGGTCCCGCCATTAGCACTGCAGCCGTCCTCCAGATTAAGCGCGGTTATCCATGCCCAACCCGAAAAAGCTCCTCCTTCTCGCCGGCGACGGCATCGGACCGGAAGTCATGGCCGAGGTGAAGCGGCTCATCGGTTTCTTCACCCAAAGCGGCATCGCCGCGTTCGAGATCGAGGAAGGGCTCGTCGGCGGCTGCTGCTACGACGCCCACGGCGTCGCCGTCACCGAGGCGACCATGGCGCGGGCGCATGCGGCCGACGCGGTCCTCTTCGGCGCCGTCGGCGGGCCGAAATGGGACACCGTGCCCTACGATGCGCGCCCGGAGGCGGGGCTCCTGCGGCTGCGCAAGGAGCTCGGCCTGTTCGCCAATATCCGCCCGGCGATCTGCTATCCGGCGCTCGCCGATTCATCGAGCCTCAAGCGCGAAGTCGTGGAGGGGCTCGACATCATCATCCTGCGCGAATTGACCGGCGGCGTCTATTTCGGCGAGCCCAAGACCATCACCGATCTCGGCAACGGCCAGAAGCGCGCCGTCGATACCCAGCTTTACGACACCTACGAGATCGAGCGCATCGCCCGCGTCGGCTTCGAGCTGGCGCGCCGGCGCCGCAACAAGGTCACCTCGATGGAGAAGCGCAACGTCATGAAGACCGGCGTGCTCTGGCGCGAGGTCGTCGGCGAGGTGCACGCGCGCGAATACAAGGACGTCGAGCTCGATCATATGCTGGCCGACGCCGGCGGCATGCAGCTCGTGCGCTGGCCGAAACAGTTCGACGTCATCCTCACCGACAATCTGTTCGGCGACATACTCTCCGATATCGCGGCGATGCTCACCGGCTCGCTCGGCATGCTGCCCTCGGCCTCGCTCGGCGAAGTGGACGCCAAGACCGGGCGGCGCAAGGCGCTCTACGAGCCGGTGCACGGCTCGGCGCCCGACATCGCCGGCAAGGGCCTGGCCAATCCCATCGCCATGCTCGCCTCCTTCGGCATGGCGCTGCGCTACTCGTTCAATATGGGCAAGGAGGCCGACTTGCTCGACGCGGCGATCGCGGCGGCGCTGGCGAAAGGGCTGCGCACCGCCGACATCAAATCGCCCGGCGCCACGATCGTCAACACCGGCGAGATGGGCGCGGCGATCATCGGTGAGCTGGAACGGCTGGCGACGAGCCCGCGTTGACCAGGGCGGACCCGCGCGCGGTCAGAACGGGTTGTTCGGATTGAACCCCGGCAGGTAAAGCGCGGGCGGAAGCGGGAAGCTGCCGGCCCCGCGCACGTCGGGCCCGTAGAACCAATAGGGCCGGCCGGGGTCGCCGTCGGGTGGAAACGCGTAGTCCATGCGGCTGCCGTAACCGACCGGCACCTCGGTCCCGGGATCGAGATAGGAGCGCCGCGGGACGACGATGACCGTCGTGGTGCCGTTGGGATTGTGAATGATCGTGCGCGTGGGCTGGATCACCTTGCCACTCGCGGACCGCATCACCTTTTCGTGCGTTGCCGCATCGGCGGAACCGGCAAAGGTCGCGGCGACGGCAAGGACGGCAACAATGAGGACAAATACGCGCATCGCTCCTCGCTTTCACTGACAGTGTAGCCGGCTTGGAGCCGCCGCAACAGTCCCTTGGCAACGGCTTGCAGGGTCGCAGGTTCCCCGGCGATCCGCGGTGACATCCCCGCGCCGGTCACCGCCGACGAATACCAACGGCAATAGACATGATCTATATCCCGTCGTCCTTCGAGGGCCGCTTTTGCGGCGCCGGGTCATGGCGTGAGTATTCCTCAAAGCCCGTTGGTATAATATTTGAACGTTAGTCTGGCGTTGGCGTGACCCCGTGATCCAATGAAGTAGGCGCTACTCGATGAAGCGGCGTCTCGGAGCATGACCAATCCGCCAATCGGAAGCGCGCGAGGCCATCCGCATGTTCACACGGCGAAACCTGTTGCAGAGCGCCAGCGCGAGCGTCGCGCTTGCCGGCGGTCTGCTGCCGCCCGCTGCGAATGCCGCCAGCGTTACTCTGTCACCGGGGGTTCCCGCGGGCCTCGATAGCTCGGCCACAATGGCGACCTTGCCGGGCAAGAAGCCGCTGATCAAGCTCTCGTACCGACCGCCAAACTACGAATCCCCGTTGGAATATTTCCGCACGCCGATCACGGCTAACGATGAATTCTATGTCCGCTATCATCTCGCGGACATTCCCGATATCGACACCAGGACTTACAAGATCGCGGTCGGCGGCGAGGGCGCCAACGGCCGCGCCGAGATCACATTCGATGAGCTCAAGGAGTTCCCGGCCTACGAGGTCGTCGCCGTCAACCAATGCTCGGGCAACCGGCGCGGCCTGTCGCAGCCGCACGTGCCCGGCGTGCAATGGGGCTATGGCGCGATGGGCTGCGCCCGCTGGAAGGGCGCCCGGCTCCGGGACGTCCTCGACAAGGTCGGCCTGAAAACGCAGGCGATCGAAATTGCATTCGACGGCGCCGACGGCCCGGTTTTCGACAAGACGCCGGACTTCATCAAGAGCCTGCCGGTGTGGAAAGCGACCGATGAATCGACGCTGATCGCCTACGAGATGAACGGGGGGACATTGCCGCATTTCAACGGCTATCCGGCGCGGCTCATCGTCCCCGGCTGGACCGGCACATATTGGATGAAACATCTCGTCACCATCAATGCGCTCACCAGACCGCAGGGCGGGTTTTGGATGAAGCCGGCGTACCGAATCCCGCTGGGCGAGTTTCCGGTGGTGGCGCGATTCACCACGCAAGAAGACGCGACCAGCACGCCGATCACCGAGATGGTGGTCAATTCGCTGATCACCAGCCATGCCGACGGCGCCAAGGTGCGGGTCGGCAAGATCACCGTCGGCGGTTTGGCCTGGGACGCCGGTTACGGCATTCGCACCGTCGAGGCTTCGACCGACGGCGGCGGCACATGGTCGGCGGCGACGCTCGGCGAGGATCTCGGCCGCTATGCGTTTCGGCCGTGGAGCTTCGATCTGACGACCAAACACGGAAAGAATACGATCGTGGTCAAAGCCACCAATAGGATCGGCCAGACACAAACGGCGACGTTGCTCTTCAACGGCGCCGGCTATCACAACAACGTCATGCAAAGCGTCACTCTGAACGCCGGCTGAAGGAAGGACCGGATGCGCGCCGTTGTGCTCACGATCCTTGCCGCACTTGCGGTCGGCGGAGTCGCCGCAGCGCTTGCCGGGGAAGAGCCCGTGGAGCTCAAGCCGGGTCCGGGACTCGACACGGTTGAGGGCAATTGCGGGGCCTGCCACAGCCTCGACTACATCCCGATGAATTCGCCGTTCCTCGACGCCGGGAAGTGGGCGGCCGAGGTGATGAAGATGATCAAGGCCTTCGGCGCGCCCATCAACGACGCCGACGCTCGAATCATCGCTGCCTATCTGGCGAAGAATTACGGGCCGCGGGACTAATTTGCGCCGGCGCGCCGAGCAAGCTCATCCGCTGGTTCGGCCGGTCGATGCCGCAACCGCCCATTAACGTTGTGCGCGGGAGAATTCTCGCCTAGAAGCGCGTGCGCGCGCCGCTTCCCCGACGCCGAGAGGAAGCGAAATGGCGACGGAGGATTGACGATGGGTTACAGCGTCGCGGTGGTCGGCGCGACCGGCAATGTGGGCCGCGAGATGCTCGGCATTCTCGCCGAGCGGTCGTTCCCCGCCGACGAGATGGCGGCGCTCGCCTCGCGCAAGAGCCAGGGCGTCGAAGTCTCCTATGGCGAGCGGACGCTGAAGGTCAAAGCGCTCGAGCACTACGATTTCTCGGACGTCGATATCTGCCTGATGTCGGCGGGTTCCGCGGTGTCCAAGGAATGGGCACCGAAGATCGCCGCCGCCGGCGCCGTGGTGATCGATAATTCTTCGTGCTGGCGCTACGATTCCGACATCCCGCTGATCGTGCCCGAGGTCAACGCCGACGCCGTCGTCGGCTTTCGCAAGCGCGGCGTCATCGCCAATCCCAACTGCTCGACCGCGCAACTCGTCGTCGCGCTCAAGCCGCTGCATGAGCGGGCGAAGATCAAGCGCGTCGTCGTCGCCACTTATCAGTCGGTTTCCGGCGCCGGCAAGGAGGCGATGGACGAGCTTTTCTCGCAGACCAAGGCGGTCTTTCAGATCGACGAGATCGCGCCGAAGAAGTTTCCCAAGCGCATCGCCTTCAACCTCATTCCGCAGATCGACGCGTTCATGGAGGACGGCGCCACCAGGGAGGAGTGGAAGATGGCGGCCGAGACCAAGAAGATTCTCGACCCCAAGATCAAGCTCGTCGCCACCTGCGTGCGCGTGCCGGTCTTCATCGGCCATTCCGAGGCGGTCGCCGTCGAGTTCGAGAAAGCGATTACCGTCGACGAAGCGCGTGACGTCCTGCGCCGTGCGCCCAGCTGCGTCGTCATCGACAAGCACGAGCCGGGCGGGTACGTGACGCCTTACGAATCGGTCGGCGAAGACGCGACCTATATCAGCCGCATCCGCGAGGATGCGACGGTCGAGCATGGACTTTTGCTGTGGATCGTCGCCGACAATCTGCGCAAGGGCGCGGCCCTCAACGCCATCCAAATCGCCGAGTGTCTGATCAACCGCAAGCTGATCACGGCGAAGCGGAAGGCGGCGTAGGCGCTTCGTCGTTCGGGGACACTGGGCGATGAGTGTCCGCCCGCGGCGCAGCGTCCTTTACGTGCCCGGATCGAACGCGCGGGCGCTGGAGAAGGCGCGCGAATTGCCGGCCGACGCCGTCATCCTCGATCTCGAGGACGCCGTGGCGCCGGACGCCAAGGCGCAAGCGCGCGCGCTGATCGTCAAGGCGCTGCAAGACGGCGGCTTCGGCCGCCGCGAGGTGCTGGTGCGGATCAACGGGCTCGACACCGGCTGGTGGATCGACGACCTTGTCGTCGCCGCGGCCGGGCCCGATGCGCTGCTGGTGCCCAAGGTATCGACGCCCGACCATGTCCGGCGGGTGGCGAAGCATCTCGTCGGCGTCCGCGCCGAGGCGCGCATCCGTGTCTGGGCGATGATGGAGACACCGCTCGCCATGCTCAACGCCCGTGACATCGCGGCGGCGGCGCTCGATCTGGCGACGCGGCTCGCCGGCTTCGTCATGGGCACCAACGATCTCGCCAAGGAGACGCGCGCGCAAATCGTGCCCGGCCGCGCCCCGATGCTGCCGTGGCTGATGAATTGCGTGGCGGCGGCGCGCGCCCACGGCCTCGACATCCTCGACGGCGTCTACAACGATCTCGGCAACGCCGAAGGCTTTGCCGCGGAGTGCCGGCAGGCGCGCGACCTCGGCTTCGACGGCAAGACGCTCATCCATCCGCAGCAGATCGCGCCGTGCAACGAGGCGTTTTCGCCGACGCCCGAGGAGGTGGCCTGGGCGCGGAAGATCATCGCCGCTTTCGATCTGCCGGAGAACGCCGATAAAGGCGTCTTCCGGATTGACGGCCGCATGGTCGAGCGGCTGCACGCCGACATGGCGCGGCGCACGGTCGCGATTGCCGACGCCATCGCGGCGACGGCGCAGCCGGCCTGAGCCAAATCCTCGCTAAGTCTTCAACCGGTATCCGGTCTTGAAAATCCAGTAAACAATGATCAAGCAGACGACCAGAAAGAGCAAGACGACCGCCGCGCTGAGACCGACATTCACGTCCGCGAGCTCGAAGAAGCTCCAGCGGAACCCGCTGATCAGATAAACGAGCGGGTTGAACAGCGTGACCGTGCGCCAGAACGGCGGCAACAGGCTGGTCGAATAAAAGGTGCCGCCGAGGAAGGTCAACGGCGTGATGATGAGCAGCGGCACGACTTGCAGCTTGTCGAAGCCGTCGGCCCAGATGCCGAGAATGAAGCCGAAGAGGCTGAAGCTGACGGCGGTCAAGACGAGAAACGCGAGCATCCAGGCCGGGTGGGCGATGCGCAGCGGCACGAACAGCGCCGATGTCGCCAGGATGATCAGGCCGAGGACGATCGATTTGGTCGCCGCGGCGCCGACATAGCCGAGCACGATCTCGATGGCGGACGCCGGCGCCGAGAGGATTTCATAGATGGTCCCGGCGAAGCGCGGGAAGTAGATGCCGATCGCGGCGTTGGTCACGCTCTGCGTCAGCAGCATCAGCATCATCAGCCCGGGCACGATGAACGCGCCGTAGCTGACGCCTTCGATCGTGCTGATGCGCGAGCCGATCGCGGCGCCGAACACCACGAAATAGAGCGAGGTCGAGATGACCGGCGAGACGATGCTCTGCAGCCAGGTGCGCCGGGTGCGCGCCATCTCGAATTTGTAGATCGCCGCGACGGCGTAGAGATTCATCGTCGCTCCGTCACCAGTCCGACGAAGATTTCCTCCAGCGAGCGTTCCGTCGTGAACAGGTCCTTGAACCGCAATCCGGCAAGATGAAGATCGTCGATGAGGCCGGTGATGCCGATATGCTCGGCCTGGGTGTCGTAGGTGTAGACGAGCTTGCTGCCGCCGTCGACGAGGACGAGACGATGCCTGGCAAGAGCCGGCGGTACGGCGGCGATCGGCTCGCGCAGCTCGAGCGTCAGTTGCTTCTGGCCGAGCTTGCGCATCAGTTCGGCCTTGTTCTCGACCAGGATCAGCTCGCCCTTGTGGATCACGCCGACGCGGTCGGCCATCTGCTCGGCTTCTTCGATGTAATGCGTGGTCAGGATGATGGTCACGCCGGAGGCGCGCAGCGCCCGCACCATCTCCCACATGTCCTTGCGCAATTCGACATCGACGCCGGCGGTCGGCTCGTCGAGAAATAGGATTCGCGGCTCGTGCGCCAGCGCCTTGGCGATCATCAGGCGACGCTTCATGCCGCCGGACAGCGTCGCGATCCTGTGGTCCTTCTTGTCCCACAGCGACAGGTCCTGCAACACTTTTTGGATGTAGGCGGGATGGGCGGGCTTGCCGAACAAACCGCGGCTGAACGACACCGTCCCCCATACCGACGAGAAAATGTCGGTGGCAAGCTCCTGCGGCACCAGGCCGATCAGCGAGCGGGTGACGCGGTAATCGGCGATGACGTCGTGGCCGTCCACCGCAATGCTGCCGCTCGACGGATTGACGATGCCGCAGATGATGCCGATCAGCGTGGTCTTGCCGGCGCCGTTCGGGCCGAGCAGCGCGAAAATCTCGCCGTGGCGTATCTCCAGGTTGATGTCCTTCAGCGCCTGGAAGCCGGAGGCGTAGGTCTTGGATAGATGCGCAACGGAAATGACCGGCGTCATATGGTGGGGTTGGGATGACGGGCGAGACGGCCGTCTCATGCCCAAGGCCGCGCCGCCTTGGCCCTTTGTTCGAAGCTCGTGATCTTGTCGTTCTTGACCATGGTCAGGCCGA
Organism: Xanthobacteraceae bacterium; assembly: GCA_030037895.1. GTDB lineage: Bacteria > Pseudomonadota > Alphaproteobacteria > Rhizobiales > Xanthobacteraceae > BOG-931. The sequence continues at coordinate 9,508 of JASHPW010000003.1, forward strand.
TGTCGTCGAGGCCGTTGAGCAGGCAATGCTTGCGGTGCGCGTCGATCTCGAACTTCACCACGCCGCCGTCGGGGCCGCGGATTTCCTGCTTGGCGAGATCGACGGTGAGCGTCGCGTTGGCGCCGCGCTCGGCATCGTCGAAGAGCTTCTCCAGATCCTGCGGCGAAACCCGCACCGGCAGGATGCCGTTCTTGAAGCAATTATTGTAGAAAATGTCGCCGAACGAGGTCGAGATCACGCAGGTGATGCCGAAATCCATGAGCGCCCAGGGCGCGTGCTCGCGCGAGGAGCCGCAGCCGAAATTGTCGCCGGCGATCAAAATCTTCGCCCGGCGATAGGCCGGCTTGTTGAGCACGAAGTCCGGGTTCTCGCTGCCGTCGTCGCGGTAGCGCTTTTCGGCGAACAGGCCCTTGCCGAGCCCGGTGCGCTTGATCGTCTTCAGGTATTGCTTGGGGATGATCATGTCGGTGTCGACATTGATCATTTTCAGCGGCGCGGCGACGCCTTCAAGGACGGTGAACTTTTCCATTTCTCGGCCCGGACGCAATGGCGCGTAGTCGTGCCGGCTAGATGGCGCGTCGCCGGGCGCGGGTCAACCCTGGGCCGCCGCCGCAAGTGCAGCATCCTTGGCCTTGAACTTCGACTCGCGGTCGAGGGTGCAGGCCTGGATATGATACTCGGTATAGTACTTCTCCCGCGCCAGCTTTTGCGCTGCGCGGTGCTCGGGATTGGTGCGCCAGGCGCGCATGCCTTCCTCGTGCTCGAACTCGACGATGGTCACCCGCTCGCCGTCCTCGGCAAAGAAGGCTTTGTGGGAGATATAGCCCGGCATGGTGCGGGCAATCTCGTTCATGCGTGCGACCAACGCGACGTATTCATCGCGAATGCCCGGGCGCAGCCGGGAACGAAATACCGTAACGATCATGGCAATGCCCCTGGTGAAGACCAATCCGCTCACAATGTACCACTCTCGTCGGCAAAAGCGTCAACGCAGGTGCGCCGTGCCCATCTGTTTCTGCTCCCGCGGCAGCCCTGCCAGTTCGGTGACCCAGGGCCGCGACGAGCGAAACCAGATTTGCCGCTTGGGCGGCAGCTGATCGCGCTGGCGCAGGATTCCGACCCGAACCATGTAGGAATCCTTCGGGCCATCGCCCGGCGTCGTCGAATAGATCGGCGAACCGCATTTGGGGCAGAACGCCTGGACGCGCGGGTTGCCGCTGTCCGCGGTGGTTTTCAAGTAGAGCGTCGGTTGTCCGCTCATCTTGAAGGAGGCGCCGGGGATCGGGGTCGAGACGCGAAATGCTGATCCGGTGCCGGACTGACAATCGGTGCAGTGGCAGATCGTGACTTTCTCCGGATCGACCTCGCCTTCGATGGTGATGAAGCCGCAATGGCAGGCGCCGTCGACTTTCATGGCATCGCTCCTCTTGCTTCCTCCGCTGATTGCTCGATCGCCGCCATAGCGGCATCGGACAGGCCGAAATGGTGTCCGATCTCGTGCACCAGGACGTGTTGAACGATGGCGCCGAGCGTTTCCTCGTGCCCGGCCCAATAATCGAGAATAGGCCGGCGGTAGAGCCAGATCATGTTGGGCATCTGCACCGCGGCGCTTTCGAAGCGAAACGGCAGGCCGACGCCGTGGAACAGGCCGAGCAGGTCGAACTCGCTCTCGACGCTCATCGCATCGACCACCTCCTCGCTCGGAAAATCGTCGACCCGGATGACGAGGTCGGCGCACAATTGGCGGAATTTTGTCGGCAAGCGGCGAAACACTTCGCCGGCGAGAGCTTCGAGTTCGGCGAGGGAGGGCGCTTTTATCCGTCGCCAGGCGAGCGGATCGAATGCGGTATTGGCCATGAAGGTGTTGTAGCGCAAATTGCGGTTTTCCGCCCGCTTCGGAAAGGATGCCAAGGATGGCGCCGGCGCCGTTTCCCCGTCTCTGGCCGCGCACGATGCTGCAAGTCTTTATCGCCCATCCGCACTCGAGTTTTCGGCGCGCAATGAAAAATTTGCGCAACGCTTCGCGCCGCGCGCGGAGAAACGGTTAAAGGCGATCGGATGATCTAATCGACTAACGCCCGATGGCTTGCTGCTTGAGACGCGTGATCTCATCCTTGACATGCAACTTGCGGCGTTTGAGTTCCGCGATTTTCAGGCCGTCGGTCGAGGGGTGGGAAAGCGCTTCGTTGATCTCCTGCTCCAGCGCCTGATGCCGTCGTTCGAGTTCCACAAGATGCGATTCAATCGCCATGTGGCCTGCCTCCTTGCGTCAGCTTGACTGTCCCAATCCGGCACGCCGGCTTGATACTCCCGTTGCGACACGGCGAAAATCTCGCACCTCCCGCCTGTGCATGGTTCGGCGCCGCGGGCTTGTCGGCAATTAATCAAAACGCAATAATCCATAGGAACTTACCGGCCTTCAGACCGTGCCCAGGGGCGACCAGGCGCGAGCAAAGGCGGCGATGACAAAAGAGGAAGAACGCGAGCTTCGGACGCAGCTTGCGCGCCTGCAGCAGGAGCATCGCGACCTCGACGCCGCGATCGCGGCGCTGCAGGCATCACCCGGTGCCGACATCATTCAGGTGCAGCGCCTGAAGAAGCGCAAGCTGCAATTGCGCGACCGCATCACCTTCATCGAAGACCAGCTGACGCCGGACATCATCGCGTGATCTGCCCCTCTCCCTGCACGCGGGGAAAGGTGCGCCGCTCGGACTTGCGGGCGTACATCGCCGCATCGGCGCGCGCGAGCACCTCGGCCGGCGCATCGAGCGGGCCGATGAGCGTCATCCCCGCCGATGCGCCGACGGCCAGCGTCGAGCTGCCCCAGCGTACGGGCGTCGCATAGACCGCAGCCTCGAGCGCCAGGGCCTTGGCCGTGGCGTTGGGGCCGCTGACGTTCCACAGGAGCACGACGAATTCGTCGCCGCCGATGCGCGCGACCACATCGGAGGCGCGCACATGGCGCACGAGCGCCGTCGCGACTGCGATGAGGACGGCGTCGCCGGCGGCGTGGCCATGGCGGTCGTTGACCGGCTTGAATTCGTCGAGATCGATGTAGACGAGAGCCGCGCTCACCCCGTAGCGCTTGACATAGGCAATCGCGCGCTTGAGCTCGCGTTCGAAGCCGCGACGGTTGAGCGTCTCGGTCAGCGGATCGACGTCAACCCTTGCCTCGAGGTCGGTGATGCGGGCCCGCGAGGCTTCAAGTTCCGCCGCAAGCCGCTCGACCTCCGCCGCAAGCCGCATGGCGAGCGCGCCCGTACGCGGCTTCGCCACTTTCGGCTTGTCCGTTCCGGCGGGCCTGTGGATTGGCTCGCGGCGCCACTTCGACTGCGACGGCACCAGCGCAACCGCCTTGCCCGGCGACCTTGCCGACTTCTGTTTCACGACGGATATCCCTGCGAATCGCCCAGGAAGATTAGCGTGCTGTCCCCGACGCAGGGCGTTTGCAGGCCGGTCGCGCGGGAAGAAAGCACCCCATGCGACGGATTGACGCAGGCTTCAGCCGCCGCGCACTGCGGTCTTTAAGCGATCGGTCCGGACCCACGCAATGCCGCGCACGGCCGCGCGCGGCATTGCGGACGCCGCGTCATTCGCTCTGGAAAAATGCGACCGGCTTTATGTCCTCGCCAGAAAACACGGCCGCGGTCAACGGACCGCCGAACACAGCGCCGGTGTCGAGGTTCAACCGGTTGGTCCGCAGATCGGGCGCGCCGGTCGCGAGCGGGGTGTGGCCGTGAACGATCAAGCGCCCGTAATCGCGTTCGTCGGAAAGAAACGGTTCCCGGATCCACAGCAGGTCATGGTCGCGCTGCGCATCGAGCGGTTCATGCGGATCGACGCCGGCATGCACGAAAAAGCGCCGGCCGTCGTCATAGCTCGGTCGCAGCGAACGCAGCCAGACGACGTGCTGACGCGGCAGCTCGCGAGCGCTCTCCACCCGATAGCTGCGCAGCGTCTTTGCTCCACCTTGCCGGAGCCAAAGGTCCGCCGGAAGCACTCCGTCGATGACGTCAAGCGCGAGCGCCTCGTGGTTGCCCTTGAGCGCGACGAGGCGGTCGCCGAGCAGCGACTGCAAGGCGATCACATAGCGGATGACGTCGGCGCTTTGCGGCCCGCGATCGATGTAATCGCCGAGGAAGACAAAGATCGCCGGCCGCCCGGCGGCGTGTTGCTCACAGCGCGTCATCAATCGTCGCAGCTTACGCAGCGAGCCGTGGATATCGCCAATGGCATAGACGAGCGACATGCAGTCGTTAACCAGATCGCTGGCGAGCATTCCAATGATGGCGATATTCAGGCATCATTGTTCAGTCGCCATTCACCAATAAATGTGGAACTTAGGGGTCTAGGGGGCGGTTTGCAGTGTAGGAAACAAACCATCCTGGTCGAGGTGATGCCATGAGAAAGACTCTGACTGCTGTCGTTGCCGCAGCGGCCATTGGCGCGGCGGCGCTTGCGACGTCGAGCACCGCGGACGCGCGCCCCTGGGGCTGGGGCTGGCGTGGCGGTTGGTGGGGGCCCGGCCCGTTCATCGCCGGCGCTGTTGTCGGCGGGGCATTGGCCGCGCCTTACTATTACCGTTACTATTACCCGTATGGCCCGTACCCCTATTATTATGGGCCGGGCTGCCGGCGGGTTTGGAATGGTTATGCGTGGGTGCGTGCCTGCTACTGAGACATGCGCCCAAGAAGGATGGCGTTCCCGCTTGGGGACGCCATAAATTCGATCGCTTTAGCCCCTTAAGTGATGCCGTAACAAATTTCCGCCAAAGAGTGCGTCTTCACTAATGTGGGGCGTTAGGTATCGGGGGTATCCGGGGACTTCCGCTCATTACACGTTCGGGTCGGCTCCCGACCGATCGCATGAGGAGAACACATGCATAAGTCGCTGATTGCGCTCGTCGGCGCCGCGGGCATCGGCCTTGCCGCATTGGCTACTGCCCCGGCCCCTGCGAACGCCGGTTGTTTCGGCTGCGCCGTAGGCGCAGGAATCCTGGGCGGCGTCGCCGCCGGTGCCATCGTTGGGAGTGCGATCGCGAACAGCCCGCCTCCCCCGCCGCCTCCGGGCTACTATCCGCCGCCGCCGCCTCCGGGCGCTTATTATCCGCCGCCTCCCGCCTATGCGCAGCTGGCGCCGGGCTGTCATTGGGGACGCCGCAAGGTCTGGGTCGATGGCGTCGGTTATCGGTGGCGGACCGTGCAGGTCTGTCCCTGATCACGCGGTGTGACGTTGAATTCGTCCGGCCGGCTTGCATGAGCCGGCCGGTTCTTTTTTGTCTTTTTGTCGGCAGCAATTGATTGACGCGACGGCGTCGATGCAACCGCGCCGGGCGGCGATGCCCGACTGATGCGAGACCTGATGGTGCGCTCTCACTCAGCGCAATCCGAAGCGGGAATTGCCGTTGCGAGCGGCCGCGGTAGCGCACCCCGCCGCGATGGCGACGAGCAATGGCGGTTCTTTCGGCGCCTGCGCGCTACGTTCCGCGGATTTGTGGCAAACGTCGCGCGCGCGTGGCGCGAAGAACCGCGCCCGCTCTGGGTCGCGCGCACGATAACGGCGCTGAAAGTGATCGCGGTTCTCCTGCTCTGCCTCTACGTCGGCGTGGCGGCGACCCTCTACTTCATGCAGCGTTCGATGATGTATTTCCCGGAAACGATCCACACGACGCCGACGCAGGCCGGGCTGCCCGAAGCCGAAGAGGTGACGCTCACGACCTCCGACGGCGTGCGCGTCATCGCTTGGCACGTTCCGCCACGCGACAATAAGCCGGTCATCGTCTATTTCCACGGCAACGGCGGCGCATTGCGCTATCGCGTGCAGCGCTTTCGCAAGCTCATCAACGACGGCATCGGCCTCGTTGCGCTCGAATATCGGGGCTTCGGCGGCTCGAGCGGAAGCCCGAGCGAAGCGGGCTTGATCGCCGACGGCGAAGCCGCCTACGCCTTTGCCGCCGCGCGCTACCCGGTGCAACAAATCGTGCTGTGGGGCGAATCGCTCGGGTCGGCGGTGGCGGTTGCGGTGGCGGCGGCAAAGCCCGTCGGCCGCGTCATCCTGGAAGCGCCGTTCACCTCGGCGGCGTCGGTCGCGGAGCTCCACTATTGGTATATTCCAGTGCGGCTTCTGATGAAGGATCAATTCCGCACCGATGAGCGGATCGGAAAGGTCACCGCGCCTGTTCTCATTCTGCACGGCGTGCACGACCGGATCGTTCCCTATGCGATGGGCGAGCGGCTGTTCGACTTGACCAAAGCGCCTAAGCATATCGTGCGCTTCCTCGACGGCAGCCACGAGGATCTCGACATGCACGGCGCGCTGTACGCCGTGGGCCGTTTCCTCGCCGGAGATTTGGATCACCCGCCCGCTCCTCCCCGCCCGAATTGAGCAGGAAGCAAAATCCGGGAGCGGCTTTTCGGGCCCGCGACCGTTCCCGCATATTTATTTACTGCGGCACCGTCATGAGCTCGAGCACGTGTCCGTTCGGATCACGAAAATAGAAGCCACGGCCGCCGCCCCAATCGTTGAGCTTGCCATCATCGAGACTCCACGGCGCGCTGCCGAAGACGATTTTCTCCTTCTTGACGCGGTCGAGGATGGCGTCGAATTCGCGATTGGAGACATGGAACGCGTAGTGATGGCTCTCGAACTTGGTGTCGTCGTCGAACAACAGGGTCAGCGTGTTGTTGAGCCGCACCGGCGCAAAATGGCCGCTGCGCCCGCGCTTGAGGCCGAAGACGCGGGCGAAAAACTTGGCGGCGGCAGTTTTGTCGCGCGCCGGAACGATGGTGTGGTTGAGCGTAATGGTCATTGGTTTTTTCTCACGTCTCGGCGGCCTCAGAAGGTCGGGTACGAGTGGCCGATCTTGCCGCCGACGCGGGCAAAGCCGGACTTCGCGGGCCCGTATTTATCGTTGATATTGAGCGCCTTCGCGTACGAGCCCGCCGCCTTATCCATCTGCCCGAGGCGCTCATAAGCGAGCCCGCGGCTCGCCCAAGCCTGCAGGCTCGTCGGCGCGAGCTGCACGGCCGCGTCGAGGTCGCTCGCCGCCGACTTGGCATCGCCGATCGCGAGATAGCTCAACGCGCGCGCCACGCGCGGTTCGACCTTCTGCGTGGCAAGCCCGATGGCGGTGGAGAAGTCGTCGATGGCGAATTGGTGCTGATGCTGGCTCTGATAAAGGAGGCCGCGATCGTAATAGGTCTGCGCATCGTCGGGCTTGAGCGCGATCGCCTTGTTGAAATCGTTGAGCGCCTGCACGACGCGGCCTTGCTGCCGGTAGACGACGCCGCGGCCGAGATAGGCGAGCGCGTAGGAGCCGTTGATCGACAGCGCCTTGTTGTAGTCGGCGAGCGCGAGATCGAGCTTGTTGGTCTGCCGATAAACGAAGGCGCGGTTCGCATAGGCCTGCGCGTAATTGGGATCGAGGCTGATCGCCTTATTGAAATCGGCGAGCGCCTGCTCGGTGCGGCCGGCTTCCCCGAACGCCGAGCCGCGCATGTTGTAGGCTTGCGGATCGTTGGGATGTTTTTGAATGACCTCGGTGAGCGAGGTCAGGTTCGACTGCGAGGTCGCATAGAGCGCATCGTCGGATGCCGACGGATTGCCAAAGCCGGCGCAGCCGGCGAGCGCGAGCGTCCCAAGCGTCGAGACGGCGAAACTCAAGCTTGCGAGCGGCCGAGGTCGCCTCGCCATGCGTCGGCCTCGCCGCTTATTCTTATTCCTCGCGAACGCTGGTTCCGTCATCCGATGCCTCGTGGCACCGCAGCGCCTCCCATGCATGCCTTGTAGATCACGGCGGGAGATGACGATAGCCCCGCCCCGCCGCAGCAAAAGACGCGGGCCGCCATGCAGCCCGCGCCGTCAGCAGAACGCGCGCGCTGCTTCAGCCGAAGCGTGGCGCGCGCGGCGGCCCCGACCTGCCGCCGGCGGCCGTGGTCGGCTTCGGCTTCATGGGCAACAGACCCTCGCGCTGCAATCGCTTGCGCGCGAGCTTGCGGGCGCGGCGGATCGCTTCCGCCCGTTCCCTCGCCTTCCGTTCCGATGGTTTTTCGTAATGACCGCGGAGCTTCATCTCGCGGAAAATGCCCTCGCGCTGCATCTTCTTCTTCAGCGCCTTGAGGGCCTGGTCGACATTATTGTCGCGAACAAGAACCTGCACGCATCCTCCTCTTTTAGGTGCGCTCGGTCGAGCGCGCGTAGTGAATGGAAGAGTGGCGCAGCGTAGACGCCCGCGCCATCTTGCCGCGGCATGTAGCAGAATAACGGTGGAAAGTCCACAAATTGGACCGATGGCGCTTGATCTGCCGGTCCGCCGCGGCAGGCCGGCCACGCACACGGCGGCCACGCGGCGAAGAGCATGCACCGGGGAAAAAGCATGCCGCGCAGCCAATTAGTCGCTCCCATTTGTGGCGTCGTGCGCGCCCTCATCCGCAAAGACCCGGGTCACGTGTCCCATCTTGCGGCCGGGGCGCACGGCGGCCTTGCCGTAGAGATGCACGGCGGCGCCGGGAACCGTGAGCCAGGACCGATAATCCTCGACCTCGTTGCCGATGAGATTCACCATTTCCACGCGGCCGCGACGGACGGGCTTGGCGAGCGGCCAACCGGCGACCGCGCGGATGTGCTGCTCGAACTGCGAAACCGAGGCGCCGTCGAGCGTCCAATGGCCGGAATTGTGCACGCGCGGCGCGATCTCGTTGACGAGGAGTTCATCGCCGTCGCGCAGCACGAACATCTCGACCGCCAGCACCCCGACATAGGCGAACTTTTGCGCGATCGTCTCGGCGATCCGCCGCGCCTGCGCCGCGCCGGCGTCGGAAAGTGCAGCGGGCACGCGCGAAATCTTCAATATATGATCGCGATGCTCGTTCTCGGTCACGTCGAAACATGCGATGCCGCCGTCGTGCCCGCGCGCGGCCACGACCGAGACCTCGCGCGCGAACGGCACGAAGGCTTCGAGGATGCAGGGCTGCCCGCCGACCTCCCGCCAGGCGGCTTCGGGATCGGTGCCGTTCCCGATCGTCGCCTGGCCCTTGCCGTCGTAGCCGAAGCGGCGCGTCTTCAGCACGGCGGGGCGGCCGATCCGGCCAAGCGCCGCCGCAAGCTCGGCGGGTTGCGCGACCGCGGCGTAGGGAGCGGTGCGGACGCCGAGACCGCTGACGAAGGTTTTTTCCGCGAGGCGATCCTGAGTCGTCGCCAGAACCTGCGGATCGGGCAACACCGGAACCCGCGCGGCGAGAAACATTGCCGTCTCGGCCGGCACGTTCTCAAATTCATAGGTGACGACGTCGACGTCGGCGGCGAAGCGGTCGAGCGCCCGCGTGTCGGTGTAATCGGCGCAGGTTACCCGATGCACGACGTCGAAAGCGGGCGAGTCGGGATCAGGGGCAAAGATATGGCACTTGAAGCCGAGGCGCGCCGCCGCCAGTGCCAGCATGCGGCCGAGTTGGCCGCTGCCGAGGATGCCGATCGTGGCTCCAGGTTCGAGAACGGGCGCGGACGCGCTCACGCTCCGGCGTCCTTGGGCGCTTCGGCGACGGCGGCGGTCTGGCGCTGCCGCCAGGCCTCAAGCCGTTTCCCCAGCGCCGGATCGCTCAGCGCCAACACGCTCGCCGCGAGCAGCGCGGCGTTGACGGCGCCGGCTTGGCCGATCGCCAATGTGCCGACCGGAACGCCGGGCGGCATCTGCACGATGGAATAAAGCGAATCGAGCCCCGACAACGCCTTCGACTCGATCGGCACGCCGAAGACCGGAAGAGTGGTGAGCGCCGCCGTCATGCCCGGCAAATGCGCCGCCCCGCCCGCGCCGGCGATGATCACCTTGAAGCCGGCGTCTTTCGCGCCGCGGGCGAAGGCGTAGAGGCGCTCGGGCGTGCGGTGGGCGGAGACGATGCGCGCCTCATAGGCCAAGCCGAGCGCCTCGAGCGTTTCGGCGGCATGCTTCATGGTCTGCCAGTCGGACTGGCTGCCCATGATGATGGCAACGGATTTCGCTTCCGGCGGCGCCAACAGAGTCCCCTGCGCGAAGGAAGCGCCGGATTATAGGCACGGCCCTCGGGGTGGCAAGGCTGCGGTCATCCGAACCGGCCGTCCCGCCTTTCTGACGCGGCGGCCTTTGCCCGCCGGCACGCTTCCCATAAGCGCGCCGCGCTGGCCGGCATATCGAGGCGCGCCGCGCCGCCGCCGGGAACGGCGTCGGCGACGGCGTTCATCACCGCGGCGATCGAGGCGGTGGTGCCCGCTTCGCCGACGCCCTTCACGCCGAGCGGATTGGTCGTCGCCGGCACGCACAGGAGCGCGTCGCGAATGGGCGGCATGTCGGCGGCCCGCGGCATGGCGTAATCCGTGAACGAGCCGGTGACGAGCTGCCCGGCCTCGTCGTAGATCACCTGCTCCATCAGCGCCTGTCCGAGGCCCTGCGCCAACGCGCCGTGCAATTGGCCCTCGACGATCATGTCGTCGAGCACGTTGCCGCAATCATCGACCGCCGTATAGGCGACGACGTCCATGTGCCCGGTCTCGGGATCGATCTCGACCTCGGCGATGTGCACGCCGTTGGGGAAGGTGAGCGGCGTTTCCGTCGTGGCCTTGGTATCGAGGTCTTCGGCGATTGTGCCACGCTTGCTCAGCTCGGCCGCGCGCGCGGCGACCTCGAACAGCGAGATGCGACGGTCGGTGCCGACCACGGCGAAGCTGCCGGCCGCGTAGGTGATGTCGCCTTCGGCGGCCTCGAGCAGCATCGCCGCGATGCGCTTGCCCTTCTCCAGCATGAGGTCGATGCATTTGACGATTGCAGCGCCCGCGGTCATCGCCGAACGCGAGCCGACCGAGGCGTACCCGGCGATCTCGAGGGCGGAATCGCCGTGCTTGTGGGTGACCTTGTCGCGCGAAATTCCCAGGCGGTCGGCGACCAGGCGGGGAAAGACCGAGGCGTGCCCCTGGCCGGTCGACTGCACATTGAGATTGAGCGTGAGCGTGCCGTCACCCGGGAAGATGAACCGCGCGCCTTCGATCGGCGAGCCGCCGGCGTGCTCCAGCATGCAGGAAATGCCGATACCGCGGTATTTGCCGCGCGCTTTCGCGTCGCGCCGGCGCGCTTCGATGCCGGCGTAATCGGCGAGTTCCAGCGCCTTGTCGAGCACCGGTGTAAAATCGCCGCTGTCATAGGTCGTGCCGACCGCGGTCTTGTACGGCATGGCGGTCGCGGGAATGAGATTGCGCCGCCGCAGTTTCGCCGGATCGATTCCGGTCACCCGCGCGGCTTCCCCGACCACGCGCTCGAGCACGTAGTTCGCCTCCGGCCGCCCGGCGCCGCGATAGGGCGCGGTCGGCAGCGTGTTGGTGAACGCGCAACGCGTGCTGATGTCGATATGTCTGATGTCGTACATGCCGGGCAGGCAGCGGGTGAAATTCATGCTCGGGATATTGGCTCCGACCGCGCCGACATAGGCGCCGAGGTTGGCGGTGTTGCGGATGCGCAGCGCCAGGAAGCGTCCGCTCTCGTCGAGCGCGAGTTCCGCCTCGGAATGGATGTCGCGCGCCTGATTGTCGCTGAGGAACGCCTCCGAGCGGCCCGACATCCAGTGAATCGGGCGCCCGAATTTCTTGGCGCCGAGCATCTGCGCGACATATTCGGGGTAGGGGCCGGTTTTCAGACCGAAAGCGCCGCCGACGTCCTCGGTCCGCACGCGCAGGCGTTCCTTCGGCACTTTCATGATGGCGGCGAGGACGTCGCGCATGGCGGTCGTGCCCTGCGAGCAGACGCGCAGCGTGTAACTGTCGGCCGCCTCGTCGTAGCTCGCGGTCGCGCCGCGCGGCTCCATCGAGGCGACCGCCATGCGCTGGTTCATCACCGCGACCCGGGCGACGAATTTCGCGGCGGCGAAGATGGCGTCGACTTGGCGGGCATTGGCCGCGGGATCCGCGGCCGGTCCCGGCCAGTCGACCGCCAGATTGCCCGGCGCCTCCGGCCAGACTTGCGACGCGTCGGGGGCGAGCGCCGCGCGCGCGTCAACGACCGGCGTGAGCGCCTCGTATGCGACGGCGACGAGTTCGGCGGCATCCTGCGCCGCGGCCGCACTTTCGGCGACCACCATGGCGACCGGCTCGCCGATATGCATGACGCGTTCGCGCGCGAGCACCGGTCGATGCGGCATGATCAGCGCCTTGCCGCCGCGGCCGCCGAGCGGCGGATGGCGGCTGATGCTGCCGACGTCCTGCGTGTCTTTCCCGGTCAGCACGCCGACGACGCTGGGCGCCGTCAGGGCCGCCTCGACGTCCACCTTGACGATGCGGGCAAAGGCATGCGGCGAGCGCACGAAATAGGCATGGGCCTGGTTTGCCAGCGGCGCGTCGGCCATGTAGCGGCCGTGGCCCCGCACCAGAGCGTTATCTTCGACGCGCGGCTCATGTATCGCGCGGTATTGCGTTTTTGCATCCATGCCCTGTTCCGGAGCGTCTTTTGGGCTTCGCGCGGGCCCTTTATAAACGAAACCGCCGACCGCTAAAGGCAACCCCTGTTGCAAATTCAGTCGCGCTTGCCTGCCCTCTCCTCAATCCTCATCCCCTTCCGGAGATGAGGAATAGATTGCCGCTTGTATTCTCCCTGCTTCTGAAAAGGGGAAAGTTAGAGGCACGCGTTCAATGACTCAGCCGCGGTTCATTGTTTAACCTCTTCACCGATGCTCCGTCCCGGCTCGCGCGCCCTCACCACGCTCCTCGCCATGCTGACCGCGCTCGGGCCGCTGTCGATGGACATGTATCTGCCGTCGCTGCCCGACATTGCTCGCGTCCTTGAGGCGCCGACGGCGCGCGTGCAGTTGACCTTTTCGAGCTACCTCATCGGCTTTGCCATCGGGCAGGTGTTCTACGGCCCGATTTCCGATCGCCATGGCCGCCGCCCGGTGCTGCTCGCGGCGCTGGCGCTCTACATCGTCGGCACTCTCGTCTGCGCCGCGGCGCAATCGATCGATACGTTGATCGCGGCGCGTTTCCTGCAGGCGATCGGCGGGTCCGGGGCGATCGTGTTGGCGCGCGCCATGGTGCGCGATCTCTATTCCGGCGTTCAGGCGGCACGTGAATTGTCGCTGATGGGCGCGATCAGCGGCTTTGCCCCGATCGTGGCGCCGATGATCGGCGGCGTGCTGCAGACCGCCTTCGGCTGGCGCGCGAGCTTCCTCGCGATGGGCGCCGCCGCCGTGCTCGCCATTTTCGTGATGGGCCGGTTGCTGCCGGAAACGCTGCGCACCAGCGCCGCAGCGTCGAACTCGTTATCGTTCCTGCTGCAAAGCTCGGGCACGATACTGCGGCATCGCGGCTTTCTCGCCTATCTCGGCATACTCACCATCAGCTATGCGGGGCTGTTCGCCTGGATATCCGGCGGCTCCTTTGTCCTGCAAGGAGTCTATGGTCTGTCGGCTTTCGCCTTCGGCTTCATCTTCGCGATCGGCGCAGCGGGCTACGTCCTCGGCGCGACGGTCGCGGCGCGGCTCGTGCTCCGGCTCGGCGTCGACGGCACGATGGCTGTCGGCGTCATGTTGCTCGCCGCGGGCGGCGTGGCCCTGGCGGCGGTTGTCGCCGCCCAAATCGCCAATGGCGTCTGGCTCGTCGCGGCGATGGCGCTTTACCTCGCCGGCCTCGGGCTTTCCATGCCGCAGGCCATGGCCGGCGCGCTGACGCCATTTCCGGAGCGTGCCGGGACCGCGGCCTCGCTCCTCGGCGCCGCGCAGCAGACCGCCGCAGCCATCGTCGCGGCCGTGGTCGGCGATTATCTCGGCCGCTCCGCCTGGCCGGTTGCCGGCGTCGTCGCCATCATGGGCTGCCTCGCCTTGCTGCTCTGGGCGCTCACGCGGCGCCTGCGCGCGCGCGAGCTGCTGAGGAGCCCTTAAGCTGCGCGACTCCGCGCCGGTTGCCTGCGGCGGCCTCTTTGTTAGGATGACCGGAATGGGACGGCCGCGTAGGACTGATGCTGTTCTCGGCCAAAGCCGATCCGAGCGCGCCGGCGGTTGCGTGGAGGGCAAGGCCATGACGTCCGGCGACCCGCTCAGCCGCCGTTCCTTCCTCGCCGGAATAAGCGGCGCGGCCGGAGGTCTGGCTCTCGCCTTGGCGATTCCGTTCGGGCCGGCGCGCGCCGCCGAGGAAGGGTCGGAGGTCACCGCCTGGCTGGTGATCTGTCCCGATAATTCGGTCGTCATCCGCATCGCCCGCGCCGAGATGGGCCAAGGCGCGCTCACCGGCCTCGCCATGCTGGTCGCCGAGGAGCTCGAATGCGACTGGACGCATGTCCGCACCGAATTCGTTGCGCCGGGAGCAAACGCGCGCCGCCACCGGGTCTGGGGCGACATGTCGACCGGCGCGAGCCGCTCGATCGCGTCCTCGCAGCTCTATCTGCGCCAGGCCGGAGCCACGGCGCGGGAGATGCTGATCGCCGCCGCCGCGGCGCGATGGAACGTCCCGGCGGCGCAATGCGTCGCCCGGGCGGGCACGATCACACATCGGCCAAGCGGTCGCGTGCTGACGTTCGGCGCCGTCGCCCAAGATGCGGTGAAGATCGCCCCTCCGGCGGACGTCAAGCTGAAGGAGCCGAGCGAATGGACGCTCGCCGGCAAGCCGGTGCGGCGCCTCGACGTGCGCGACAAGGTCACGGCGCAGCCGGTCTATGCCATCGACGTGCGGCTGCCGGACATGCTTTACGCCGCCATCATGCACTGCCCGGTTTATGGCGGCGGGCTCAAGTCGGCCGACGAGAGCGCAATCGCCACGATGAGGGGTGTGCGCCGTGTGGTGCGGATGCCCGAGGCGGTCGCCGTGGTGGCCGATTCCTGGTGGCACGCGAAGCGCGCGGTCGAGGCGCTGCCGATCGTCTGGGACGACCGGGGCAACGGCCGCCTATCGAGCGCCGAGATCGCCGCCTTCGTACGCGGCGGCCTCGAGGCGAAAGAGGCTCAAGTCGGTCGTGCCGACGGCGACGCGACGGCCGGCCTCGCTCGCGCCGCGCGCCGCATCGAGGCCGACTACACGGTTCCGTTTCTCGCCCATGCGACGATGGAGCCGCAGACCTGCACCGCCCACGTGGCGCCCGAGAAAATCGAGGTCTGGGTTCCGACCCAGGACGCCATGACCGCGCTCGCGACCGCGGCCGTCGCCGCCGGCGTGCCGAACGACAAGGTCGTGGTCCATTGCATGATGCTCGGCGGCGGCTTCGGCCGGCGCGGCACCATCCAGGACTACGTCCGCGAAGCCGTGCTCATTGCCAAGGAGGTCGCGCAGCCGGTCAAGCTCGTCTGGACGCGCGAGGAGGACATCCAGCACGATTTCTATCGGCCCTTCGGCATGGCGCGCCTCGTCGCCGGTCTCGACGCCGACGGCATGCCGATCGCATGGACGATCCGCCTCGCCGGGCCGTCCTTCGTGGCTTCGCTCGTGCCGGCGTTCGGCACGAGCTTCGTCGATCGCAGCTTTCTCAGCGGTCTTACCGACGAAATGCCGTACGACGTGCCGAACTATCTCGTCGATTACGTGGTGCGCCAATCGCCGGTGCCGGTCGGCGTCTGGCGCGCGATCAACTACACGGAGAACGCCTTCTACAAGGAATGCTTCGTCGACGAGATGGCGCACGCCGCGGGATCGGACCCTTACCTCTTTCGGCGCCGGCTGTTGCGCAAGAGCCCCAAAAATCTCGCCGTGCTCGATGCCGCGGCCAAGAAGGCGGATTGGGGCACCCCGCTTCCCGCCGGAACGTTCCGCGGCATCGCGCTCAACGAGGCGTGCGGCAGCTACTGCGCGCAGGTGGTCGAGGTTTCGGTTGAGAACGGCGGCGTGCGCGTGCACCGCGTCGTGTCCGCGATCGACAGCGGCCACGTGATCAATCCGCTCTCGGTCGACATGCAGCTTCAGGGCGCCGCCGTCTACGCCCTGACGGCGGCGCTCAACGGCGAGATCACCATCAAGGACGGCGCCGCCGAGCAATCAAACTTCGACACTTACGAGATGCTGCGTCTCGCCGACGCGCCGAAGGTCGAGACCGTGTTGGTGCCGAGCGGCGACTTCTGGGGCGGAGTCGGCGAACCGCCGGTGCCGCCGCTGGCGCCGGCCCTGTGCAACGCCGTGTTCGCCGCGACCGGCAAACGCATCCGCTCGCTGCCGCTGAAGAACCACGATCTCGGCACGCCGACCTGAAAAGCGGCGTCCGGTCATGGCGGCTTCCTGCG
>JASHPW010000058.1 GCA_030037895.1 Xanthobacteraceae bacterium
GAAGGGGCACGCGTCGGAGACAGAAGCGCTTATATGGTTTGGCAGCTTCCTGCAATTGCGTGTTTGGCTTTGTACCGCTAGAGAGTTGCGTGAAATGAGCGGCGTCAACGATATCCGGTCGAACTTCCTTGGCTTTTTCGCGCGCGAAGGGCACGAAATCGTGCCCTCGTCTCCGCTGGTGCCGCGCAACGATCCAACGTTGATGTTCACCAATGCCGGTATGGTGCAGTTCAAGAATGTCTTCACCGGCCTGGAAAAACGTCCCTATAACCGCGCCACCACGGCGCAAAAATGCGTCCGCGCCGGCGGCAAGCACAACGACCTCGACAATGTCGGCTACACCGCGCGCCATCACACCTTTTTCGAGATGCTCGGCAATTTTTCCTTCGGCGATTACTTCAAGGCGCGCGCCATCGAGTTGGCCTGGAAGCTGGTGACGAAAGAGTTCGGCGTGCCGGCGGAACGCTTGTTGATGACGGTCTATGTCGATGACGACGAGGCCTTCAACCTGTGGAAGAAGATCGCGGGCGTGCCGGAGAAAAGGATCATTCGCGTCGCCGGCGCTGACAATTTCTGGGCCATGGGCGACACCGGGCCGTGCGGCCCGTGCTCGGAGATGTTCTACGATCACGGCGCGCACATTCCCGGCGGAGCGCCGGGGAGCGCGGACGCCGAGGGCGACCGCTTTGTCGAAATCTGGAACCTCGTCTTCATGCAGTACGAGCAGCTTGCCGGCGGCGAGCGCCTCGCCCTGCCGCGGCCCTCGATCGACACCGGCATGGGGCTCGAGCGCATGGCCGCGGTGCTGCAGGGCACCTATGACGACTACAAGATCGACCTGTTCGCCGCGCTGATCGCGGCCGTCGCCGATCTCACCCATGTCGATCCGGAGGGCGAGCGCAAGGCCTCGCACCGGGTCATCGCCGACCATCTGCGCGCCAGCTCCTTCCTGATCGCCGACGGGGTGCTGCCGTCGAACGAGGGCCGCGGCTATGTGCTTCGCCGCATCATGCGTCGCGCCATGCGCCATGCCGAACTGCTCGGGGCGAAGGAGCCGCTGATGTGGCGGCTCGTTCCGGTCCTGGTGCGGGAGATGGGCCAGGCCTATCCCGAATTGCACCGCGCCGAGGCGCTCATTACCGAAACGCTCAAGCTCGAGGAGACGCGCTTCCGCAAGACGCTGGAGCGGGGCTTGGCGATCCTCGACGAGGAGAGCAAGGCGCTCAAGCGCGGCGACATGTTCGACGGCGTGACCGCCTTCACACTTTACGACACCTACGGCTTTCCCCTCGATCTGACGCAGGATGCGCTGCGGCCGCGCGGCATCGGCGTCGATATTGCCTCCTTCACCGACGCGATGGAGCGCCAGCGCGAGAAGGCGCGCGCGTCCTGGGCGGGCTCGGGCGAGGCGGCGGACGAAGCGGTCTGGTTCGCGTTGCGCGAACGGGTCGGCGGCACCGACTTCCTCGGCTATGAGACGGAAAACGCCGCCGGCGCGGTCGTGGCCCTGGTGCGCGAGGGCAGGGAGGTGACCGCGCTCGCAACCGGCGAAAGCGGCGTGGTGGTGCTCAACCAGACGCCGTTCTACGGCGAATCCGGCGGCCAGGTCGGTGATACCGGCGCGTTGACCGGCGCGGGCGTGCGTTTCAGCGTCACCGATACGCAAAAGCGGGCCGGCGACCTCTACGTGCATTTCGGCAGGGTCGAGCGCGGCACGCTGCGCACCGGCATGGCGCTCGATCTCGAAGTCGATCACGGCCGGCGCGGCGCGATCCGAAAAAATCATTCGGCCACGCATCTCCTGCACGAGGCGCTGCGCCAGGTGCTGGGCGATCACGTGGCGCAGAAAGGCTCGCTGGTCGCGCCCGATCGCTTGCGTTTCGATTTTTCGCACCCCAAGCCCATGAGCAGCGGCGAGATCGAGCGCGTGGAGGATATCGCCAACGACATCGTGTTGCAGAATGCGCCGGTCGTCACCCGGCTCATGAGCCGCGACGACGCCATCGTCTCGGGGGCGCGCGCCTTGTTCGGTGAAAAATACGGCGAGGAGGTGCGCGTCGTCGCCATGGGCGAGGGCGGCGGCAACACCTTGGGCTGGTCGGTCGAGCTGTGCGGCGGCACGCATGTGCGCCACACCGGCGACATCGGCGTCATCTCGGTGGTGAGCGAGGCCGCCGTTGCGTCCGGCGTGCGCCGCATCGAAGCATTGACTGGAACGATGGCGCGCAAGGAGCTCAACAGATTCCGCGGTGACATAAGGGCCGTTTCCGCCGAGCTGAACGCCCCGCTCAACGAGGTGACGGCGCGTGCCGCCGCGATGGTTGCCGAGCGCAAGCGCCTCGAACGAGAGCTCTCCGAGGCGAAGAAGAAGCTCGCTATGGGCGGAGGCGGCGGTGCCGGCGCCGATGGAATGCGAACGATCGGCGACGTCAAGCTCATGGCCAAGGCGGTCGAGGGTATCGAACTTAAGGACCTGCGCGGCCTCGCCGACGAGGGCAAGAAGAAGGTCGGTTCGGGTGTCGTCGCCATTGTCGGCGTCACCGGCGAGGGCAAGGCCGGCCTTGTCGTCGGCGTCACCGCGGACCTGACCGGACGCTTCAACGCCATCGATCTCGCGCGCAAGGGCGCGGAGGCGCTTGGCGGCAAGGGCGGCGGCGGCCGGCCGGATCTGGCGCAGGCCGGCGGCCCGGACGGATCGAAGGCGGACGCCGCGCTTGCCGCTATCGAAGCGGCGCTCGGCGCCTCCTCCCCATCCGCCCCCGCAAGCCGCGGAGGGTAGGGAGGGGGCAAGCAACCGGGTCGGCTGCGCTCACAGTTCCACGATCATCCCGTCTTCGGCCGTTTCGAACGGAAGCTCGGCGCGACGCGCCAGCATGTCGTTGCTCATGTGCGTGAGGATGAGGCGCTTCGGGCGAATCTGACCAAGGCGTCGTTCGAGCGTCGACAGCGCCATGTGAGTGGCGACCGGCCTCTCCCGCGTGTAGGCCTCGCAGATGAAGATGTCGGCCTCGTGTCCGATTCCGATCAGGGCGTCCGTCCATTCGGTATCACCGGAAAAGGCGATGACCTTGCCTTCGGCCTCGAAGCGGAAACCGAGGCAAGGGCCGGCGCGGTCGTCGTGGACGACGTGGAACGGCGTCAC
Organism: Xanthobacteraceae bacterium; assembly: GCA_030037895.1. GTDB lineage: Bacteria > Pseudomonadota > Alphaproteobacteria > Rhizobiales > Xanthobacteraceae > BOG-931. Next base: position 3,143 of record JASHPW010000058.1, read on the forward strand.
CTGCACGGCGCCGATTTCGGCGCGCTTGCCGATCTCCAATTCCCTGAGCAGCAAGGGGAATCGAAACTCCAGCGCCCTGGTGCCGGGAAAGCCGATCTCCATCGTCTCCGCGTAGCGCGATTTGAGGCCGGGAGGGCCGGCGACGGTGAGCGCTCGCTCGCGCTTGAGGATGTAGTTCGCCTCCAGCATGAAGAACGGCAGGCCGCCGACGTGATCGGCGTGAAAATGCGAAAGAAAGATGGCATTGATCGCGTCGCGATTGATCGCGAGCTTGTTCATCGAAACGAGCGACGTTGAGCCGCAATCGATAAGCGCATTGATCTCACGTCCGACGAGATGGAAACAGGTATTGAATCGTCCGCCTGAGCCGAAGGCATCGCCGCAGCCAACGAATTGCAAATGCATGAATTGGTTCCCGGATTTGCGAGCGCGCCCGTGCGAATTTTCGCCCGTCCCGGCGGAAAATTCCGTGATGGCCGTCACATTGCGGAGGCCGCCCGGCCAGACCGGAAAGCGCGTGCAAGCTCCTGTCTTCTCACCAATTTTTTACTTTTGTCCGGCTCATTCCGGTGGCGGTAATGTGGTGGAAAAGCCGGAGGAAGGCCGGCCGGCACGGCGCCGCGGGGTCACGCCACGATCGCACCACAAAACGGCCCATGATCTGGTGACGGCTCGGTCTGACGGGGGTGCTTGGGTGTACCGCGGATCAAATCGTTTGGGCAGGTTGGTCGCGCTTGCCGCCGCGGCTGTCGTGCTCTGCGGCTGCGCCGGTAGCGATTACGGTACCGGGCCCGGTTGGTTTTCCAAGCCGCTCGATTTGTTTGGCAGCAAGAATGGTTACACTTTCTCCGCCCTTGACGAGGAAAAACAGCAGCGCCCGATCACCGCGAATGACCTTGTCGATGCCAACGGGGCCTGCCCAAGGCCGGCGCCGCCGCCATCCAGTCCGGCCAATCCCACCGCAAGCCCCGCGGTCTTGCCTGATGGGGCCTCCTTGCTCGGCGGCGGCGTGGCCATCGGCATGAGCGAGTGCGACGTGGTCGCCCGCGCCGGCCAACCGACGACCGTCGCCCTCGGCAGGAATCCGAACGGCGACCGCACCGCGGTCCTGACCTTCACGGCCGGCCCGCGGCCCGGCATCTACCGCTTCGTGGCCGGCCGGCTCACGGAAATGGACAGCGTGGGGGAGCCGGCGCCTCCGGCCCAACCGCAGAAGAAGAGGACCGCAAAGAAGGACGACAATACGTAATCGCCGCTTCGGTCCGCCGGTTGGCAGTTGCGCCGGAACTCTGCTAAGTTTATGAGCTTGCCCTGCCATTGCTGCCAATGCGGGACTGGCAAATCAGCCGCACGATTGCTGCATGATCCTTCCGCCAACATTGCCGAGTTGCGCCTGACGGTGTCATGGTGCAGAAACGCGCAATAACGTTATGAACGGCGACGCAGCGTTGAGCTACTAACTGTCTGGAGAACATCATGGCGAGAGTTGCAAGAGAAATGGTGCAGAAAGCCGGAGTCGATGTGGACAAACTCATCGACCTGCTCGTACGCAATGCGTCGGCCGAACTGACGACCTTTTATTATTACACGATCTTGCGCGTGAACCTGATCGGGCTTGAGGGTGAAGGCCTCAAGGAGATCACCGAAGATGCGCGCATCGAGGATCGCAATCACTTTGAGGCGCTGGTGCCGCGAATTTACGAGCTCGGCGGCCATTTGCCGAAAAGCATGGTGGACTTCCACAACGTTTCCGCTTGCCCGCCGGCCTTCATCCCGGCCGATCCGACCAACATCCAAGACATGCTGCAGATCCTGGTCGACGCCGAACGCTGCGCAATCCGCGGCTATACGCAGATCTGCAACATGACTTTTGGCAAGGATCACCGCACCTACGATCTTTCGCTCGCCATCCTGCACGAGGAGACCGAGCACGAGGCGTGGTTCTCCGAATTCCTTGGTGAAGGTCCGAGCGGCCACGCGCTCCGCAAGTCGGGAGAGAATTCACCTTATGTCGGCAAATTCCTCGGGGCCCGCTGATACGCAGCGCGCGGGTGAAGCGGGCGAGAGCTTCCGCCGCTTCACCCGCGCGGAGCTTGCACGTTGCAACGGGAACGACGCCGCGCTGCCCAGTCTCATTGCCTATAAGGGTAAAATCTATGATGTGACGGCGAGCTTTCCCTGGGCAAAGGGCGTCCATTGGGGCGATCATTACGCGGGGGAGGATCTCACCGGGTGCATGAAAGAGTCGATTCACGGCGAGGAGATGCTGTTGCGCGTGCCCTGCGTCGGAATCCTCATGGACTAAGGTTAAGGGCTGCCCGCCCGCCGCTTAAGCGCCGGTTGGCGCCGACATGGAACGCGCTCCGGTCTCGGCCAAGCGCGGAGCGCTCGGCGCGTGCGCCGATGAGAGCATGATCCGGAAAAGTCTGCCCCCGACTGATCCGGTGCGGCAACCGGCTTTCTGAAAAGATCATGCTCCGCCAAGAAGCTTAAGCGCAATCCGATTCAACGTGATCGGATTGCGCTCTCGGGTCCGCTCAATAGCAGCGGTTGACCCAGCGCAGCACCGGTCCGTAGGGCGTGGCGATCCAGCGTTGCAGCCAACAGCCGCCATAAATCGGACCGGCATAGACGCCGATTCCCGGCCGCAGGAAATGGCCGTGCCAACCGCCGTGCCGGCCTGCGTGCCACGCGCGGGCCGACGCGGCACTGGGCGCAAGGGCGGCGGCGCCCAGCGCGGCCGTGGCCGCGAGCGCGATGATCGTTGTACGCAGCATGGAAGTTTCTCCTCGTTCGTTGTTTGACGCGGTCGCCCACTTTCGTCAGACGCCGGTTATCGTAAGGATGCCGCCTGAACCGGCGCTGAGGGGTTGATTCAGCGGCGATTTATCAAACTAAACGCGCCATGGCCGCGCCATTCACGTTGCATTCATGTCGCCGCGGCCTCGCTTGCCCGGGCCATGGGCGAAGGCTATAAGCCGGCGCGATTTCGCGCTGACTCGCAATTCCCCAAAGGATGATCTGATGGCGATCGAGCGTACGTTTTCGATCATCAAGCCCGATGCCACCGCGCGCAACCTGACGGGAGCCGTCAATGCGATGATCGAGCGGGCGGGACTGCGCATCGTGGCGCAGAAGCGCGTGCTGATCAGCCGCGACCAGGCCGAAACGTTCTATGCCGTCCATCGCCAGCGGCCGTTCTTCCGCGAGCTCGTCGAGTTCATGATTTCCGGGCCGGTCGTGGTTCAGGTTCTCGAAGGCGAGAACGCGATTGCCGCCTATCGCGATCTCATGGGCGCGACCGATCCGGCCCAAGCCGCGCCCGGCACCATCCGCAAGGTCTTTGCCAAATCGATCGGCGAGAATTCGGTGCACGGCTCCGATGCCGCCGATACCGCCGGGCGGGAGATCGCGCAGTTCTTTGCCGGCAACGACATCGTCGGTTGAGGGCGTGATCGGCTGCTGCCGCGTCCGCTGATCCGTGCCTTTCGACGCGGCGGATGCGCGCCGCGCAATGAAAGGCCCGGCGCCGGAATGGGCCCGCGGGCGGCAAGCAACGAGAAGCGACGGTGGGTTCGATTGCCCAATATTTGAATCCCTGGCCCTGGAGCGGCCGGCTGCCGGCGGGCGGCGGTGGAATGGAACACGCGGCGTTTTGGATCGCCGTGGCGCAGATCGTTCTGGTCAACATTTTGCTCTCGGGCGATAACGCCGTCGTCATCGCCATGGCCTGCCGCAGGCTGCCGCCGCGGCAGCGGTTCTGGGGCATTTTGATCGGCGCCGGAACCGCCGCGACGCTGCTCATCATTTTCGCCGCGGCCGTCACGCCGCTCATGATGCTGCCTTACGTCAAATTGAGCGGCGGACTTGCGCTGTTCTACATCGCGGTCAAGCTGCTCGCCCCCGAGAACCCCGACGCGGATGCGGTCGAGGCCGCGGCGCATTTGTGGCGCGTTGTGCGCATCGTCGCCGTGGCCGACGTCATCATGGGCCTCGATAATATCATCGCCGTCACGGCCGTGGCGCGGGGCAACCTTGCCTTGCTGGCGATCGGTCTCGCCGTCTCGATCCCCATCATCCTCGCGGGGGCGGCTCTGGTCACCGTTTTGTTCGACCGCTTCCCGATCCTCGTTTGGGCGGGTGCGGCGTTGCTCGGCTGGATCGCCGGCGAGATCATTGCGACCGATCCGGCAGTGTCGGGCTACTTGCTGGCCGAGTTTGGCGGCGCGCTGACGCGGCGGGTGGAATTAATGGCAGCAGGCGGCGGGGCGGTGCTGGTGATCGCGGCGGGCGGATTCTGGCGGCGCTTACGCAAAGAGAAGTCCGTGCCGACGCGCAGAACATGATCCGGAAAAAGCCTGCCCCGGCGTGATCCGAGGTGGGAACCGGTTCTCCGAAAAGATCATGCTCCAGCGTGCGCTCGCGCGAGCTGCTGCTCCGCGGTGGACGATTGCCGTTCGATTAACGCCGACGCGCGCTCGTCGCGTGGTCGCGCAAAGACATCCGTCACGACGTTGACAACGCCGCCAACCACTTGAGATGCGCGGATCGGTGCAGCCATGGTTGCGCCGCATTTATCGGGCTTGCTGGCGTGGCAATCGGATTTTGGCCATCCGGCTGGTGCTGTCTTGGCGACACGATCGTTTCGGACTCCCCCTCCAAAATCTGGCTTGTGGCGCGGATCGCAGCACGCAGCTGTGGTGGTCCGCGCGTTCGCTGAATATGGACTGACTGAGGAGACAGACGATGCAGAAGGGCACCGTCAAATGGTTCAATCCGACCAAAGGCTACGGCTTCATCAAGCCGCAGGCCGGCGACAAGGACGTGTTCGTGCACATATCGGCGGTCGAGCGTGCCGGCCTGCGTACGCTCAACGAGGGCCAGGAAGTCGAATACGAGCTCGTCACCAATCGCGGCCGGACCTCGGCGGAGAATCTCAAGGTCGCATGATCGGATAGCCGGGAAATCTCCGGCCTTGCAGCCTCCGGTGTCTTGCGCCCCGGGGGCTGTTGCCTTTTTCAGAACGATCGTGCGGGAAACGGTCTTCCGTCTCCCCGTTGTTTTGCATTATCCGCGCGCCACGCGGCGCAGCGCCTGCGGCGGCTGGCCGAAGGCGCGCAGGAAGGCGCGGCGCATGCGTTCGGTGTCGCCGAAGCCGACCTTGGCGGCGATGGCGTCGATCGGCTCGGCGCCGGTCTCGACCCGTTCGCGTGCCGCTTCCACGCGCAATCGTTCGATCGCCTTGGCCGGCGTCGCGCCGGTTTCGGCGGCGAAGCTGCGGGCGAAATGGCGCGGGCTCATGGCGGCCTGTTCGGCCAGCCGCTCGACGCCGAGCGATTGGTGCAGCCGCTCGCGCGCCCAGCTTAGCAGCGGGCCGAAGCGCGCGTCCGGCCGGCTGAGTTCAAGCAGCGCCGAGAACTGCGATTGGCCGCCGGGGCGGCGATAATAGACCACGAGCTGCTGGGCCGTCTGTTTGGCGATGGTTTCGCCGACGTCCTCTGCGATCAGCGCCAACGCCAGGTCAACACCGGCGCTTATTCCGGCCGACGTCCAGACCGCGCCGTCTTTCACGTAGATGCGGTCCGGCTCCAGGCGCACCTGGGGAAACAGGCGTGCGAATTCCGCCGAGCGCGCCCAATGCGTCGTCGCTCGCCGCCGGTCGAGCAGCCCGGCGGCAGCGAGGATAAAGGCGCCGGAACAGACGCTGGCAACGCGCCGCGCCCGGGCGCCGGTTTGGCGAACGAAATCGAGGACGCGTTCGTCGCGAAAGGCGGTGCGCGTGCCGTCGCCACCGGCAACGATCAAGGTGTCGTAGGCCGCCGCCGGATCGAGTGCCGTCGCCGCCAGAGCCGCGGTGGAGGAGCTTGACGTCAGGCCGGGCGCCGGTGCGATCACCTCAAGCGCGTAAGCCCCGACACAATGGCGGCCGGCGATCTCGAAGGCGGCAATGGGCCCCGCTGCATCGAGGATTTGGAAGCCGTCGAAAATTAGAAAAGCAATTTTCCGGGGCATGTTTCCAGGTTTGCTTAGCAGGCTGGCCGAAATTGAGGGAACATTGTCATTTCGGCCAAACCTTAAGCCTGCGATGCTGCGCCGTCAAACAGCAAGGAGGTTTGCGATGGGTGACCGAACTTTCCGCATTGTCGAAGCGATCTATCCCGGGATGACGCAGCTCGATTTCACGGCGCCGCATACAGTGTTCAGCCGCATCCCGGGCAGCGAGACCATCGTGGCGTCCGAGCCTGGCGGAGCCATCGAATCGGAAGGCGGCCTTATCTTTGCCGGTACGCGGCGTCTGGCGGAGATCGATCGTTGCGACCTGATTTTCTTTCCCGGCGGCCTCGCCGTGACCGAAGTCATCAACGATCCCGCCTTCATGGCCGAGTCCCGGCGGCTTGCCGCCAGCGCGCGTTATCTCACCTCGGTCTGCACTGGCTCGCTTGTTCTTGGCGCAGCGGGTCTGCTGAGTGGCAGGAGGGCGGCCTGCCATTGGGCTTGGCGCGACATGCTCACGCCGTTCGGCGCGATCCCGGATTCCGGCCGCGTGGTGCGCGATGGCAACATCATCACCGGCGGCGGAGTGACCGCCGGCATGGACTTCGCGCTGGTGGTGGCCGCCGAACTCGCGGGCGAACACTTCGCCCAGGCGTTGCAGCTCACGCTCGAATATGCGCCGGCACCGCCGTTCGCTTGCGGCGTGCCCGAGACGGCGCCGCCTGATATCCTGGCGGAGGTCAAGCGCCGTTTGCAGCCGATGCTGCCGAACCGTCTTGCCGGTGTCCGGAGGGCGGCGGCGCGGCTCACCGCGCCGGTTGAAAATCAGGTGGCTTGAGTGCGGGAGGACGTGAGGCTGGCGCGCCCTTCCGCCAGCGCGCGCAAGGCGCGCGGATAGATGCGGTGCTCGATCTCGAGCACGCGCGCGGCCAGGCTTTCTTCAGTGTCGTCGTCGCGCACGTCGATCCAGTCTTGCGCCACGATCGGCCCGGCGTCGATTTCCGGCACGACGAAATGCACGGTGGCGCCATGCCGCTTCACCCCGGCCGCGAGCGCGCGGCGGTGGGTGTGCAGCCCCTTGAATTGCGGCAACAGCGCCGGATGGATGTTGAGCATGCGGCCGCTCCAGCGGCTCACGAACCCTGGCGTCAAGCGCCGCATGAATCCGGCAAGGCAGACCAGCTCGATGCGCTGCGCCGCAAGCGCTGCGTCGAGCGCCAGTTCGAATGCTTCGCGGTCTTCGCCGAACCGCGTGTGATCGACGATCGCGGTGGCGATGCCGGCTTCACGGGCGCGGGCAAGGCCGGCCGCGTCGGGCCGGTTGGAAACGACGAGCGTGATTTCAGCCGGGTAGTCGTCCGCCTTGGCCGCCTCGATCAACGCCGCCATGTTCGATCCGCGGCCGGAGATGAGCACGGCGACGCGTTTCTTGTTCATGCCGCTTGCCAGGAAAGATCGAGGCGTCCGCGGAAGTCGACGCGGGGCTCGCCGTCGGCGGCGATGATTTCGCCGAGCCGCACCACGGTCTCGCCGTTGACCGCGAACTGCTCGCGCGCCGCTTCGGCCGCGCTGGCGTCGAGCACCGCCACCATGCCGATGCCGCAGTTGAAGGTGCGCAGCATCTCGCGCTGGCCGACGGCGCCGGCGGTTGCGAGCCACTTGAACACGGGAGGCACCGGCACGCGCGACAGGTCCAGCGCCGCGGCGACGCCCGGCGGCAACACCCGCGGAACATTGTCGACAAAACCGCCGCCGGTGATGTGGGCGAGCGCCTTGACCGCCTTCGTGCCGCGGAGCGCGGCGAGGCACGATTTTACGTAGAGCCGCGTCGGCGTGAGCAGCGCTTCGCCGAGGCTGCGCGCGGGCTCGAAAGGAGCCGGTGCGTCCCAGCCGAGCTTCGCCTCGGCAACGATGCGGCGCGCCAGGGACAACCCGTTCGCATGCACGCCCGAGGAGGCGAGCCCGATTACCACGTCGCCCGGCGCGATGTCGCCGCGCGGCAGCAATCGGTCGCGCGCCACCGCGCCGACGGCAAATCCGGCGAGATCGTAGTCGCCGGCCTGGTAGATGCCCGGCATTTCCGCGGTCTCGCCGCCGATCAGGGCGCAGTGCACCTTCCGACACGCCGCGGCGATGCCGGCGACCACCGCTGCTCCGACCGCCGGATCGAGTGTGCCGCAAGCAAAATAATCCAGGAAGAACAACGGCTCGGCGCCCTGCGCCACAAGATCATTGACCGACATGGCGACGAGGTCGATGCCGATCGTGTCGTGGCGCGACATCTCCACCGCGATCTTGACCTTGGTGCCGACGCCATCGGTTGCCGCCACCAGCAGCGGATCGGAGAAGCCGGCGGCCTTGAGATCGAACAAGCCGCCGAAGCCGCCGATTTCGGCATCGGCGCCGGCGCGGGCGGTCCTGCGCACCAAAGGCTTGATCAGTTCCACCAAGCGGTTGCCGGCATCGATATCGACGCCGGCAGCCGCGTAGCGCGCCTCGTCCACGAAAGCCACCAGTTTGCAGATTCGTCCCGCCCGGCGGGGCGGGGACCGCTCGGCGCCTCCTACGTGGGAATCGCCGGGTGCGCAAGTTGGCGCGCGGCGATATATAGTGGGGCGCACGGAGCCGGGGCCGGGTTTGAGTATCCCAAATCTCATTACTTTGGGCCGCATCATCTTGGTGCCCGTCGTGGTCTGGGCGATCACGTCGGGAGAGATGCGCGCCGCTTTTTTCGTGTTCCTGGCGGCCGCGATCAGCGACGCGGTCGATGGCTTCCTCGCCAAGCGCTTCCACATGGCGAGCGAGCTTGGCGCCTATCTCGATCCGCTGGCCGACAAGGCGCTGATCGTGTCGATCTATGTCGGGCTCGGCATCGCCGGGGCGTTGCCGATTTCGCTCGTCATCCTCGTCGTTTCGCGCGACGTCATGATCATCAGCGGCTTCATGCTCTCCTGGCTGGTGGGTAAGCCGATGCCGATCAGGCCGCTGCCGGTCTCGAAAGTGAACACCGTGGCGCAAATCTTCCTCGCCACTTTGGTGCTGGCCGAGCAGGGCTTCGGATTCCATGCCGCACTGGTCTCGATGCTCGTCATCATCCTGGTCGCCGTCTTGACCCTGCTTTCGATCGCCTTCTATCTCGCCGAATGGGTCCGCCATATGAATTCGTTCGGGGCCGGACACTGATCGCTCCGCCTCAAGGTGCGCCATGCGGTTCGAGCGGCACATCGTTTTCAGGTCGCGGCGCTGACGCGCTTGGCCTGCGCCGCGGCCGCGCAAGCGCGCTCTGCATCGGCAACCGGCCGATCACATTGAATCGGATTGTGCTCCAGCTTCTTGATGGAGCATGATCTTTCCGGAAAACCGGTTCCCATCCCGGATCAAGTCCGGGGCGGGCTTTTTCCGGATCATGCTCGAGGCGCCATGTCCTCCCGCCCGCGTCAGCTCGCGCTCGCGCTCGATCACGCCGAAAACTTCACGCGCGAGGATTTTCTGTCCGGACCGGGCAACGAGGGGGCACTGCGGCTCATCGACCGCTGGCCCGACTGGCCCGCGAACGCCATCGCCCTGACCGGCCCCGAGGGATCCGGCAAGACACATTTGGCGACGATGTGGGCGGCGGCAGCGGGTGCGCGCGTCGTATCCGCCGGTGCGCTCGGCGAGACCGGGCTTCCCTCCGCGCTGGCGACCGGAGCGTTGGTGATCGAGGACGCCACGGCCGCGGACGAACGCGTCCTGTTTCATCTCATCAATCTTGCCCGCGAGGAGGGGGCGTTTCTCCTCTTCACCGCGCGCGCCGCGCCGGTCACCTGGCCGGTCGCCATCCCCGACCTCGCGTCGCGGCTGCGGGCTCTGCCGGTGGCGACACTGGAAGCACCGGACGATGCCATGCTCCGCGCGGTCATCATCAAGCTTGCTGCCGATCGTCAGCTCACGATCGACGAGAGCGTGGTGCGCTACCTCTCAACCCACATCGAGCGCTCCTTCGCGGCCGCGCGCTCGGCGGTGATTGCGCTCGACAATGAGGCGTTGCGACAGGGCCGCCCGGCAACGCGCGCACTCGCGGCGGAAATGTTCCGCGACCAGGTCTAGATTTTTGCCGCTGCGACCGCCACGAAAGCGGCCATGCCGAGGATAGAAAATGATTTGCCGCTCATGACCTTGTGCTCTGGACTTATCTCCCGTTGTGGGGTTGGCTCGACTGCGCCTCTGGAGCGATTGCCGGCACATAGATTTGGCTCCTCAACTCGTTACGTGATAAAATGGCTTAACTCATTGATCTTTCATCTTTAAAGACGGCGTCCGCCATCCGCTCGCCGGAGCGGCTTGACGGCGTGGCAGCGCCCCGCCTTATCTGAGCGTGATTGAGGTCATCGAATCGTGACCAAGGAAGGGGATCGTGAGGCTTGAGGGGGAACACGGAGCGACCATGGCCGACCGCGGTCAAGCCAAAATCCTCGCACTCGAAGCCGGCCTCGATCGCCAGCTGGAAGGGCCGGTGCGGCTCGCCGAGCCGGCGGAGCGGCACGCGGCGTCGGCTCTTGCCTCAAGTCCGGAGCGCTTCATCAACCGCGAACTGTCGTGGCTCAATTTCAACCGGCGCGTGCTCGAAGAATCTGCCAATCGCGGACATCCGCTCTTGGAGCGATTGAAGTTCCTGTCGATTTCGGCGAACAACCTCGACGAATTCTTCATGGTGCGCGTTGCCGGCCTCAGGGCGCAGGTGCGCGCCGGCATTGCCACCAAGAGCCCGGAGGGATTGACGCCGACCGAGCAGCTCGTGCGCATTGCCGAGGCGGTCGTGCTGTTGGTGGAGGACCAGCAGGCGCAGTGGCGCGAGTTGCGCGCGGCGCTCGCCCAGGCCGGCATCGTTCTGGTCGACGGTCCCGAAGTGGCCAAGGCGGAGCGGGCCTGGCTCGAAGACTATTTTCTCGCCCATATCTTCCCGCTGCTCACGCCGCTCGCCATCGATCCGGCGCATCCGTTCCCGTTCATTCCCAATCTCGGCTTCTCGATCGCCCTGCAGCTCGCGCGCGCCAAGGACGGCAAGGCGATGAACGCGCTCATTCGCATGCCGAACCGCATCGAGCGGTTCGTGCGGCTGCCGCAGGCCGGTGAGGGCGGTGAGGTGCGGCTCATTTCGATCGAGGGCGCGACCAGCCTGTTCATCGGCAAGCTGTTTCCCGGCTATGTGGTGAAGGGGGTGGGTGCGTTCCGCGTCATCCGTGACTCGGAGCTGGAGATCCTCGAAGAGGCGGAAGATCTGGTGCGGCTGTTCGAGACCGCGCTCAAGCGTCGCCGCCGCGGCTTGGTGATCAGGCTCGACATCGAGGCGCTGATGCCGGCGGAGTTGCAAAGCTTCGTGCAGCGCGCGCTCGGCGCCGGCGACGACGCCGTGTTCAAGGTCGATGGCGTGCTCGCGCTCGACGAGATGGCGCAGATCGCCGGCCTCCACCGGCCCGACCTGGAATTCGTGCCCTATACCCCGCGCTATCCCGGCCGCATCCGCGACCACGGCGGCGATTGCTTCGCCGCGATCCGGCAGAAGGACCTCATCGTCCACCATCCCTACGAGTCCTTCGATGTGGTGGTGGACTTCCTGCATCAGGCGACGCGCGATCCCGACGTCGTCGCGATCAAGCAGACGCTTTACCGCACCTCGGCCGATTCGCCGATCGTCAAGACGCTCGCCGAAGCCGCTGAAGCCGGCAAATCGGTCACCGCGGTGGTCGAGCTCAGGGCGCGCTTCGACGAGGAGGCCAATATCCGCTGGGCGCGCGACCTCGAGCGCGCCGGCGTGCAAGTCGTGTACGGGTTCCTCGAACTCAAGACTCACGCCAAGCTTTCTCTCGTGGTCCGCCGCGAGGGAGCAACGCTCGCCTCCTACGTGCATGTCGGCACCGGCAATTATCATTCGGTGACGGCGCGCATCTATACCGATCTGTCGTTCTTCACCGCCGATCCGGTCATCGCCCGCGACGTTGCGCGCGTGTTCAATTACGTGACCGGCTATGCCGAGCCGGCCGAGCTCGAGCGCATGGCGGTCTCCCCGCTCACCTTGCGCAAGCGCATCCACGCCCACATCGAGGAGGAGATCGCGCATGCCAAGGCCGGCCGTCCGGCGGCGGTGTGGATGAAGATGAACGCGCTGGTCGATGCCGACATCATCGATGCGCTGTATCGGGCTTCGAGCGCCGGCGTGGCGGTCGAGCTTGTGGTGCGCGGCATCTGCTGCCTGCGGCCCGGGGTTCCGGGCCTGTCCGAAAATATCCGCGTCAAATCCATCGTCGGCCGCTTTCTCGAGCACGGCCGCATCTATTGCTTCGGCGCCGGTCACGGCCTGCCGCATCCGAAGGCCGCGGTCTACATCTCCTCCGCCGACATGATGCCGCGCAACCTCGACCGTCGCGTCGAGGTCATCTGCCCGATCCTCAATCCCACCGTGCACGAGCAGGTCCTCGACCAGATCATGGTCGCCAACCTGAAGGACAACGAGCAGAGCTGGCAGTTCCTCGCCGACGGCACGTCCGCGCGCATCAAGCGCGCCGCGGGCGAGGAAGCGTTCAACGCGCACACCTATTTCATGACCAATCCAAGCCTGTCAGGGCGCGGAAAGTCACCCAAGGACCCGATCCCCAGGTTGCGCCATCGCTCGGAACGGGCGTGAGTACCTGCGTATCGCCCGCCAATCGCTGCTGCGCCTATTTCCAGACATGAACCGCGCCAGAAACGACGCACCCGGACGCCTGGACCACGGTCCGCCGATTGCGGTGATCGACATCGGCTCGAATTCGGTGCGGCTCGTGGTCTATGAAGGGCTCGCCCGCAGTCCCATTGCGCTGTTCAACGAAAAGGCATTGTGCGGGCTCGGCCGCGAAGTCGCCTCTACCGGATTGCTCGCCGCCGACGCCGTGGAGCACGCTTTGTCCACGCTCAAGCGCTACCGCGCGCTGTGCACGACGATGGGCGTGAAGAAGATCCTGGCCATCGCCACGGCCGCCTGCCGCGACGCCAAGAACGGTCGCGCCTTCATCGCGCTCGCCGAGCGGATCATTAAGCTCGACATCGACGTGCTCTCGGGTGCGCGCGAGGCCGAGTTCACCGCGCTCGGCGTCATCTCCGGCGTGCATCAGGCGGACGGAGTGGTGGGCGATCTCGGCGGCGGCTCGCTCGAGCTGGTCGATGTCCGCGGGGCGCGGGTCAGGCGCGGCGTGACCCGCCCGCTCGGCGGCCTCGCCTTGGCCGATGTTTCGGCGCGATCGGTCAAGAAGGCGGAGAAATTGGTCAAGAAAGCGCTTGCCGGCGTGCCGATGCTCAAGGACTGCGAGGATCGCAGCTTCTACGCCGTCGGCGGCACCTGGCGGGCGCTGGCGCGGCTGCACATGTGGCAGACCGGCTATCCCCTGCACGTCATGCACGGCTACGCCGTCGCTGCCGATGAGGCGCTCGAATTCGCCCGCTTGGTGCATCGCGTCGATGTCGAGACGCTGTCCAACATCGACGTCGTGGCCAATGCCCGGCGGCCGTTCCTTGCCTATGCGGCGCTCGTGCTTGAATACGCCGTACGCATCGGCAAGCCGCGCCAAGTGATGTTCTCGGCGCTCGGCGTGCGCGAGGGTCTGCTCTATTCGCTGCTCAAGCAGAAGGACAAGCAGAAAGACGCGCTCATCGAAGCGGCCCGCGACCTCAACCAATTGCGCTCGCGCTCGCCGCGCCATGGCGAAGAGCTGATCGAATGGACCGACCGTTTCATGGTTTCTTCCGGCCTCGACGAGACGGTCGAGGAACGCCGACTTCGCCACGCCGCGTGCCTGCTGGCCGATATCGGCTGGCGGGCGCATCCCGATTACCGCGGCGAGCAATCGCTCAACCTCATCGCTTATGGCGGCTTCACTGCGATCGACCATCCGGGCCGCGCCTATTTGGCGCTCGCCGTATTTTACCGTTACGCCGGAGCGGCCGTGGACGACGAGCTTTCGCCGCGTCTGCGCGAACTCGCTTCGACGCGCATGATCGACCGCGCGCGCGTGCTCGGCGCAGCGCTGCGGCTCGCTTATGTCGTGTCCGCCGCCATGCCGGGAGTGCTGTCGCGCACCCCGCTCGCGGTGGAACGCCACCGGCTCGCCCTGCATCTTCGCGGCGAATTCGCGGCGCTCGCCGGCGAACGGGTTCTGAACCGGTTGCGCGCGCTGGCGCGCCTCATCGGGCGCGAGCCGGTCATGCTGATAGGGTGAGCAAGACCGGTGAATTGCCAAGGCCACGCCGGTGCGGTTGAATGCCGG
>JASHPW010000059.1 GCA_030037895.1 Xanthobacteraceae bacterium
CTCCTCGACCAGGGCCATTCCGTCGCGAAAGAGGGTCGCAAAGAGTTGAGAATTCGCCAGCCGCTCGCTGAAGGAGACCGCGCCGGCTTCCATCATACGCTTGTCGGACATGGTACGCCTCACACCGGCACCAGCATCGCCCGAGCAGGCGCGTGAGTCCAGCGGCGAGACGGCTAAGCTTTCCGACATAGTTGCCGCCGGGGCGGCCATCAGCGCATTCGCGGATAAAAAAGAGCCGCCGTTGCCGGCGGCTCAAGGTGATAACAGGGAGGCGTCAAACAGAGTGGACAGGAGCCACTCGATGTCCAGAAGATGGACGATAACCGTAATGAAGGGGAAAGCTTAACGAAAGGTTAAGGAATCGCAAAAAGTTGCGAAATCTTTTTCCAGTTTGACTCTAGGCTGTTGTGGCGCCCCGTGAAAATAGCGGAGCAAATCACCGTTTATTTCTTGAAAACCGCATCCGCCGCCGTTTGCGAAGCGCGCTTTCTTGCCATTTCGGCTTCAAGCCGCGCGATTTCATCTTTAAGGAGCCCAATGCGCTCAGCAAGCTCGGTCACGGAGAGCAAGGTTAAATCCTGGCCAATCTCGTGCGCGACCTTCTTTTTCGGCCGATCATCCTCGTCGATGGCGGGCATTTTAGCCTCCTTCATGGAAATTTACCGGTTGCGGCCGTGGTTGTCACATGCGCCGCCGGCCTCTAAGACGGACCGCTTTGCTCGATCGGGCCAAGTTCGAAAGCCACGCCGATGCCCACGCCACCCGCCGAGATGACGGTGATCGCGATCCGCGCGCCGGGCGGACCCGAAGTCTTGATGGCCGAGCCGCAGCGGGTACCCGCGCCAAGCGCCGGCGAAATCTTGATCAAGGTTGCCGCCGCCGGCGTCAATCGCGCCGACATCCTGCAGCGCAAGGGGCTTTATCCGCCGCCGCCGGGCACGACCGACATTCCCGGGCTCGAAATCGCCGGCGCAATCGTCGCGGTTGGGGAGGGAGTGACGCGCTGGAAGGACGCCGACAAGGTCATGGCGCTGGTCGCGGGCGGCGGCTACGCTGAATTCGCGCTCGCGCATGAAAGCCACGCACTGCCGGTGCCGGACGGATTGTCGCTGATCGAGGCGGCCGCCGTGCCGGAAACCTTTTTCACGGTCTGGCACAACGCGTTCGAACGCGGCCGGCTCGCCGCGGAAGAGACGGTGCTGATCCATGGCGGCTCTTCCGGCATCGGCACCACCGCCATTCAACTCGCCAAAGTCTTCGGCGCGCGCGTCATGACCACCGCCGGAACGCCGGAAAAGTGCGCCGCCTGCCGCAAGCTCGGCGCCGACATCGCCATCAACTACAAGACCGAGGATTTCGTCGCCGTGACCAAACAGGCGACGGCGGGCCGCGGTGCCGATCTCGTGCTCGATATCGTGGGCGGCGATTACGTCGACCGCAATTACGACGCGGCCGCGGTCGAGGGCCGCATCGTGCAGATCGCCTTCCAGGGCGCCTCGCGCGCCAGCGTCGATTTGCGCAAGCTCATGCTCAAGCGGCTCACCCATACCGGGTCGACGCTGCGCGCACGCTCGGTTGCGGACAAAGCCGCCATTGCCCGCGCCGTCGAAGCGAACGTGCTGCCGCTGATGGCGGCCGGACGGGTCAGGCCGGTGATCGATTCGACCTTTCCGCTGCGCCAGGCGGGAGCCGCCCATGCCCGCATGGAAAGCAGCCAACACATCGGCAAAATCGTCATGACCCTTTGAAAAGACACGGAAAAATGCTTGCTCCGCCGCCGCCCAGGCGCTACTCATCGCCGGCGTCGACATGGCTTAATCGGGCGCGCGCAAGGCAAAGAGCCGCGAATTTGGCGTAAAGCCGGCTCAATTGTCCTGTCGGGAGTTGGTGTCCATCGGGGCGCGAGCTGCGCCGGCTGCCGACCTTGGAGGTCGTCTCTTGGCACTTTTTCGCGCCGCCACGGCGCTCGCTGTTTTTGCGTGCGCAGCTTTCCTCAGCGCCTCCGGTGCCGCCGCGGTCGAGGCCGTGAATGTCCGCCTCGATGCCGCGGCCATCGACCTCACCGACGCCGTCGAGTTCCAACACGCCGCAGGCGACCGCGTCCAAGTCTCGACCGCTCCCGGCCCCGACGGCATCGTCCGCCGCATCGAAGTGCGCGCGCGCGAAGCCGGAAACTACTGGGCCGTGTTCGCGCTCGCCAACAACGGCGACGAGCAGATCGACCGTCTGATCGTCGTCCCGCACTACCGGATGGTCGGTTCCGGCCTCCTCTGGCCCGATCTCGGCCTCTCGCGCATCGTCAACATCACGCCGTCCTCCGGCGACCCGCCGGAGCGGCAGGACAGCGCCAACGCCGATGTGTTCCGCATCACGCTCGACCCCGGCTCGGTGGTCACCTTCGTCGCCGAGCTGCGCACCGCGAACTTGCCGCAGCTCTATCTGTGGGAACCGGACGCCTACAAGGACAAGGTCAATTCGTTCACGCTCTATCACGGCATCGTCATCGGCATTGCCGGATTGCTGGCGCTGTTCCTCACCATTCTGTTCGTTGTCAAAGGCAGCGTGATGTTCCCCGCCGCCGCCGCGCTCGGCTGGGCGGTGCTGATCTATGTCGGCATCGATTTCGATTTCTGGAGCAAGGTCTTCGACACGTCCTCGGGCGCCGAACGCATCTGGCGCGCGTCGGGCGAAGCGATCCTCGCGGCGACGCTGTTGGTGTTCCTGTTCGCCTATTTGAACCTGAACCGCTGGCACGTTCGCTACGCGCACATCACCGTCGGCTGGCTCGCCTTTCTCGGCGCGCTGGTGGCGGTGGCCATGTTCTCGCCGGCGGTCGCCTCCGGCATCGCCCGCCTGTCGCTGTTCTTCATCGCCTTCCTCGGCTTCGGTCTGGTCGTTTACCTGTCCACGCACGGCTATGACCGCGCGGTGATGTTGATCCCGACCTGGCTGCTCTTGGTGGTCTGGGTGGTCGCCGCCGCGCTGACGGTCTTGGGTTTTCTCACCAACGACATCGTCGGGCCCGCTTTGCTCGGCGGGCTGGTTCTCATCGTCATGCTGATCGGCTTCACGGTGATGCAGCACGCCTTTGCCGGCGGCACCGCCCAGGGGATCGTGTCCGATGTCGAGCGCCGCGCGCTGGCACTCACCGGCGCCGGCGACATGATTTGGGACTGGGACGTGTCCGCCGACAGGGTGTTCACCAGCCCGGAAACGGAAGCGATGCTTGGGCTCAAGCGCGGATCGCTCGCCGGCGCCGCGGCGACCTGGGTCGAGCTGCTGCATCCGCTCGACCGCGACCGCTTCCGCGCCGCGCTCGACGGCATGGTCGAACAGCGGCGCGGCCGCGTCGCGCAGGATTTTCGCATGCGCACGGCCGACGGCCATTATCTGTGGTTCACCTTGCGCGCGCGACCGGTGGTCGGCTCCGACGGCGAGGTCATCCGTCTCGTCGGCACGCTCACCGACGTCACCGACTTCAAGACCGTGGAGGAACGTCTCCTGCACGATGCGGTGCACGACAATATTACCGGCCTGCCCAACCGCGAACTGTTCCTTGACCGACTCGATGGGGTGCTCGGTTTCGCCAAGGCCGACACCGCGATCCGGCCGACGGTGATGGTGATCGACCTCGATCGCTTCAAGCAGGTCAACGACTCGGTCGGCATGGCGATCGGCGACTCGATCCTGCTTACGCTGGCGCGACGGCTCGCGCGGCTGATCAAGCCGCAGGACACGCTGGCCCGCCTTTCCGGCGACCAGTTCGGTCTCATCCTGCTGTCGGAGCGCGACTCCGCGCGCATCATCGCCTTCGCCGAAACCGTGCGCCGCACGCTGCGCGCCCCGATCACCTTCAACGACCGCGAGATCTTCCTGACCGGCTCGATCGGATTGTCGCTCGGCGACGGCGGGTCGCAACGCGCCGAGGAAAGATTGAAGGACGCCGAACTCGCCATGTATCACGCCAAGCGCATCGGCGGCGACCGCATCGACGTCTTCAAGATTGCGATGCGCGCGCGCAAAACCGATCGGCTGTCGATCGAATCGGAATTGCGGCGGGCGATCGACCGCGAAGAGATCACGATTCTTTATCAGCCGATCGTGCGGCTCGACGATCGCGCCGTCGCCGGCTTCGAGGCGCTGGCGCGCTGGAATCATCCGCGCATGGGCCGGGTGTCGCCGATCGAGTTCATCAGCATCGCCGAGGAGACCGGACTCATCGTCAAACTCGGCCTTTTCGTGCTCGAGCGCACCGCGCGGCAGCTCGGCATCTGGCAGCGCACGCTGCGCCCGCGCGACTCGCTGTTCGCCAGCGTCAACGTCTCCTCGCGCCAATTGCTGCGTCACGATCTCATCCAGGACCTGCGCACGGTGCTGGCGCGGGCGCCGATCGCCCGCGGGTCGCTCAAGCTCGAACTGACCGAATCGGTGGTGATGGAGAATCCGGAGCACGCCGCGCAGATGTTGCAGCGGATTCGCGAGCTTGGCGCCGGCCTCGCCCTCGACGATTTCGGCACCGGTTATTCCTCGCTCGCTTATCTGCAGCGCTTCCCGTTCGACACGATCAAGATCGATCAGTCGTTCGTGCGCACCACGGCAAAAGGCACGCGCCCGGTGATCCTGCGCTCGATCATCACCCTGGCGCACGATCTCGGCATGGACGTGATCGCCGAAGGGGCGGAGACTGATTCCGACGCGGTCGAGCTTTTTCAGCTCGGCTGCGAATACGCGCAGGGTTTCGTGTTCGGCGAACCCATGGCGTCTGAGCGCGCGCGCGATCTGCTCGTGCAGCAAGGCAAAGCGGATGCCAGAGGTCAGATGTCGGAGGTCAGATGACGGAAGACGGCGGGCAGACGACAGAGGACGGACGACAGACGACGGAATGATTGCTTCATCCGTCCTCTGTCCTCCGTCGTCCGCTTTAGGCGTGTCCGGCGTCGCTTGACAGCATGCCGAGATCGATGCCGATCTTCCTCAGCGCTTTGTCGTATTTGCCGCCGATATCGGCGCCGAAGATGAGCTCTGGATCGGGAGCGCAGTGCAGCCAGCCGTTGCCCTGGATCTCGCTCTCGAGCTGGCCGGGGGCCCAGCCGGCATAGCCGAGCGCCAGGATCGCGCTCGCCGGCCCGTCGCCGCGGGCGATCGCCTTGAGAATGTCGATCGTGGCGGTGAGACAGATGCCATCGTCGATCGGCAGCGTCGAGTTCTCGATGAAGAAGTCGGCCGAGTGCAGCACGAAGCCGCGTTCGGTCTCGACCGGCCCGCCGCGCATGACCTTCACCACGCCGGCGCGCGATGGCAGTCGGATCACATCGGCGGCCGGGATCACGTCGAGCTTCACCAGCAGATCGGAAAAATTGATGTTCGGCGCCGGACGATTGACGACGATGCCCATGGCGCCTTCGGCGGAATGCGCGCAGACATAGATCAGCGAGCGGGCAAAGCGCTCGTCGAGCATCGCCGGCATGGCGATCAGCATCTGGCCGTCCAGATAGCCCCGACCCCCGCCCTTGATCTTTCCCGATGCGCCGCGCGGCAATTTCATAGCCGAAAGGTTAGCCGATCGATCCGCTTTTGCAAACAAACGGCCGCGACAAAAGTTCATGCTATCCCCCTCGAGTCGACCCGCAGCCGGCCGCCAAGTCACGATCATGTCAGTGGCGCGTGTGTGCGGCTTCGTCCTAGAGAGCGGCGATGACCCCCGCCGCGGTGCATTTTCGGGCAACGATTATGACCACCGCCCTCGTTTGCGCGGTGGGCCTGCCGGGGGCGGAGGCGCGGGCGCAGGACGCCTCCGCGTGGGACACGGCAGCTCATGCCGCCGCGCGACTCCTTGCCGGCGCAGTGCGCAACTCCGCCGGCGCGGCGCAGCGAGCGCAGCTGCGGGCCGGCATCGAAATCCGCCTCGACCCCGGCTGGAAGACCTATTGGCGCTACCCCGGCGATTCCGGCGTGCCGCCGACGCTCGATGTCGCCGGCTCCGGCAACGTCCAATCGGTGACCATGCTATGGCCGGCGCCGGAGCGATTTGCCGACGGCGCCGGCGGCCATTCGATCGGTTATGCGGGCGACGTCGTGTTCCCGCTGCAAATCATCGCAAAAGACGCGGCCAAGCCGGCGTCGCTGCACGTGAAGTTCGGCTACGCCATCTGCGGCAATCTCTGCGTGCCCGCGCAAGCCGACCTTGATGTCATGCTGCCGGGCAAAAGCGGCGCGGAGGAGCCAGTGCTCGCTGCGGCGCAGGCGCGCGTGCCGCAGCGCGTGCCGCTTGGAGCCGGTGGCGGGCTCGCGATCCGTTCGGTGCATCGCGAAGCCGACGGCGCGCACGGGCGCGTCGTCGTCGAGGTCGCCGCGCCGGACGCAGCGCCGGTCGATCTGTTCGTCGAGGGTCCGACGCCCGACTGGGCGCTGCCGCTGCCCGAGCCGATTGCCCCCGCGCCCGGCGCCGCACCGGGACTGCGGCGATTCGCGTTCGAGCTTGACGGCCTTCCTCCGGGCGCGAGCGCCGACGGCGCGACGCTTACGTTCACGGTCGTTTCGCCCGACGATGCCATCGAGGTCGAAACCCGTCTCGACTAATTGGCGCGGCGCGCTATTTTAGGGCGCGTCTGGCAGTGCGCCGGATGCGTCAGTTGGCGAACATCATTTCCGATTTTCAATCCTGCATCAAAGGGGACACGACCATGCCCATCAAGGTTGGCGACCGCCTGCCCGAGGCAAAATTCCGCGTGATGGGGTCCGAGGGCCCGGCCGTCAAGACGACTGAAAACGTGTTCAAGGGCAAGAAGGTGGTGCTGTTCGCGGTTCCCGGCGCATTCACGCCCACCTGCAACAACAACCACCTGCCCGGCTTCCTCAAGAACGTCGACGTGTTCAAGAAGAAGGGGGTCGACACCATCGCCGTCACCGGCATCAACGACGTGTTCGTGTTCGACGCCTGGAAGAAATCGACCGGCGCCGGCGGCAAGATCGAATTCCTGGCCGACGGCAACGGCGAGTTCGCCAAGGCGCTCGACATGACGATCGACGCCTCCGGCCACGGGCTCGGCACGCGCTCCAAGCGCTACGCCATGCTGGTCGAGGACGGCGTGGTAAAAAAGCTCAACGTCGAGGAAAATCCGGGCCAGGCGCAGACCTCGAGCGCAGAGAATCTGCTGAAGTCGATGTGATACCAGCGGCATCAGATATTGACTGCTGCCCATGGGCGGCTGGCGATTGATTTGATGCGGCCTTTGTCGGCGATGAGCGCGTTCCAGGCTTCGCAACAAGCGTCGAGGATGGCCTCGTAGCTTTCGAAGACGCGATTGCTGAGCTGGTTCTGGCGCAGGTATTGCCAGATGTTCTCGACCGGATTGAGTTCGGGCGAGTATCCGCCGGAAGCCGAGACGATGAAGCAGCGCGCCGACCGAACGTTCGGCCAGCTTGACCCCATAGCGTTGCTCAATCACCTGCGCCAGGTCGAACCGCCGCCAGCGCACCACACCATGCGCGGCCAAATCGGGGCCGTTGCGAACCAGTTCCGCCACCGCGCGCGCTTGCTCCGGGGAGAGCCTCGGTTTCGCCCCGGGAGCGGTTCGATTATGAAGCCCTCCCAGACCTTCAGCATTGTAGCGGTGCACCCAATCGCGCAGGCTCTGTCGATCCATGCCACAGGAGCTCGCCGCCTCGCTGCGCGATTTGCCTTCCAAGACCAGTGCCAAGGCCAG
>JASHPW010000004.1 GCA_030037895.1 Xanthobacteraceae bacterium
GACCGCAAGTTCGACGGCTACCAGTTCCGCAGGCTCAATCCGTCGGAACTCGCCCAGATCGCCGGCCGCGCCGGGCGCGCCACCCGCGACGGCACCTTCGGCACCACCGGACGCTGTCCGCCGTTCGAATCCGAACTGGCCCAGGTGCTCGAATCGCACATTTTCGAGCCGGTGAAGATCGCGCAGTGGCGCAACACCGATCTCGACTTTTCCTCGATCGGCGCCTTGCAGGCGACGCTGGCGGCGGCGCCCTCGGAAAGCGTGCTGACCCGCGCGCCCGTCGCCGAGGACATCCTCGCGCTCGAACACGCCGCGCGCGACGAGGAGGTGCGCGCCCTCACCAGGACGGGAGCCGACGTCGAGCGGCTGTGGGACGTGTGCCAGGTTCCAGATTACCGCAAGATCGCGCCGGCGACGCACGCCGAGCTCGTGGTCACGCTCTATGGCTTTCTCATGCGCGAGGGCGCAATTCCGACCGATTGGTTCGCCCGCCAAGTCGCGCAGGCGGACCGGGTCGACGGCGATATTGATACGATCTCGACGCGCATTGCCCACATCAGGACCTGGACCTTTGCGGCCAACCGCCCCGATTGGCTCGCCGATCCCGAGCATTGGCAAGAGGTGACGCGCGGCGTGGAGGACAAGCTCTCCGACGCTTTGCATGAGCGGCTCGCCGAGCGCTTCGTCGATCGCCGCACCAGCGTTCTCATGCGGCGGTTGCGCGAGAATGCAATGCTCGAGCCGCAGATCAACCAAACCGGCGAGGTCGTAGTCGAAGGCCACGTCATCGGCCGGCTCGACGGGTTCATCTTTGCGGCGGATTCGTCGGCGGGCGGATCAGAAACGAAGGCGTTGCAGAACGCGGCGCAGAAGTCGCTCGCTGGCGAAATTGCCGCCCGCGCCGCGCGGCTCGCCGCGGCGCCGGACGAGCAATTCGCGCTCGCCGTCGACGGCACGATCCGCTGGACCGGCGCCGCCGTCGGCCGGCTCGCCGCCGGCGAGGAGGCCTTGCGGCCGCGTCTGCGCATCTTCGCCGACGAACATCTCACCGGCGCCCCGCGCGACGCCGTGGAGGCGCGGCTCAATCGATGGCTGAAATCCCACATCGAAAAATTTCTGGGGCCGTTATCCGCATTGGCGACAGCCGACGATGTCACCGGCATCGCCCGCGGCGTCGCCTTCCAATTGGTCGAGGCGTTCGGCGTGCTCGAACGACAGCGGGTCGCGGACGAGGTGAAGGGGTTGGAACAGCCGGCGCGGGCGAGCTTGCGCAAATACGGAGTGCGCTTCGGCGCCTATCACGTTTATCTCCCGCTCCTGCTTAAACCGGCGCCGCGCGTGCTCGCGGTCCAGCTTTGGGGGCTTGCGCATGATGGCCCGCAGATCAAGGGCTTCGACGATTTGCTGCATCTCGCCGGCGGCGGCCGCACCTCCGTTCCGGTCAATCGGGAGATCGACGCCGTGCTCTATCGCACGGCCGGCTATCGGGTCTGCGGCGAGCGCGCGGTGCGCGTCGACATTCTCGAGCGGCTGGCCGACTTGATCCGCCCCGCGCTCGCTTGGCGCGAAGGCGCCGCCGGAGTGAAGCCGCCGGGCGCGGTGGCCGGCGGCGGTTTTACGGTCGTCAACACGATGACCTCACTGACCGGCGCCTCGGGCGAGGATGTCGGCTCGATCCTGCGCTCGCTGGGCTATCGCATGGAACGGCGGCCGAAGCCGGCCGAACCCCCGCCGGCGCCGGCCGCGGAGACGGCGATCACCTCTCCCCGTGAGCCGGGAGAGGTCGGTGAGCCGACGGGTGGGAGTGAAGTGCCATCCAATGACGGGGGGCTCGGCGCACCGGATGAGGGGACGACGACCGTGCCCGAGCCTGCGGGTACGGCTCCTCTTGCACACCCCCTCCCCGCGAGCGGGGAACGGGAGACCGCTCTCCCGGCCGAGGAACCGACCTTCATCGAGGTCTGGCGACCCGCGCGCCCGGAAGGGCGGCGGCGTCCCCGCTCCGGGCGCCGCGAAACGGGCAAAGACGACGCCGCGCCGCCGACCGACCAGATTGTGCCGGCCGAACCCAAGTCGGGACGCCAGGCGCGCGGCCCGCGCCGGCCGGATCAAAGGTTCGATCATCCGCGGCGCGAACGGGAGCGGAGGGAGCGGCCGGAGCGGCCTCCCGCCCATGCGGTACGGCATGAGCGGCGTGAGAAGGCACCGGATCCGAATTCTCCGTTTGCCAAGCTCGCGGCCCTGAAGGCTCAACTCGAGGCACAGGCCAAGGAGGGTCGCTGAGTGCCGACTGAGCTTGATCGGCAGCGTATCGACAGATGGCTATGGCATGCCCGCCTCGTGCGCACGCGCGGTGCCGCGGCCGCTCTCGCCGGTTCCGGTCATGTCCGCGTCAACGGCACGCGCATCGCTGCGGCAAGCCGCACGGTGCGAACCGGCGACGTGATTACCGTTGCGCTCGAACGCAAGGTGCGCGTGTTGAAGGTGAGAGGGTTCGTTGAACGCAGGGGTGCCGCCGGTACCAGCACGCGCCTATATGAGGATTTGACCTGAAATGTCGACAGGCCGAAGACGCGGTAAGCCGCGGTTGACGCCGCGAATCTTGCACGCAAATGAGCCATGCGGTAGGAGCAATGCTCGCGAAAGACAGCTTTAGAGTGAGCGGATGACCTACATCGTCAATGATAAATGCATCAAATGCAAATACATGGATTGTGTCGAAGTGTGCCCCGTGGACTGCTTCTACGAGGGCGAGAACATGCTGGTCATTCATCCGGACGAATGTATCGATTGTGGCGTTTGCGAACCGGAATGTCCCGTTGACGCGATCAAGCCCGATACCGAACCGGGCAGCGAGAAGTGGCTGAGCATCAACGCCGAATACGCGAAGCTTTGGCCCAATATCACCGCCAAGAAAGAGCCGCCGGCCGATGCCAAGGAGTGGGAGGGCATAGCCGGCAAATTTGAGCAGTATTTTTCGTCTAATCCGGGAACGGGCGACTGATACAACCGTTAATTATCGTTCTTAACCATCGACCGGCTTTTCCTCCGATGTGACTGTTTTGCAACGCAATAAGGCTTTGATTCTGGCCGAAAATGTGATATAAAGGTATTTCATAATGAAGGATGTCCCCGATATATCGCTCCCCGATCCTGGGAGCTTATTTTTCCGGGGGATTTCCGAGGAACCGTCAAGAGAGGCGTGAGACCCACGCGAGAGCAGTGGCAGGAAAAACTCGTCATCGTTCGAAGAAGAGCACGGTCGGCATGAGCCGGAAGGCAAGAAAATCTTCCTCCCGCGCGAGCCGCAGGCCCGCACAGTCCACGCGGCGAATGGCCCGAGCAAGGGTCGCCGTGGCAAAGCCCGCGCATCGGCGCAAGCCGGAGGTGGAAGGAGCAGCAACTTTGGGAATGAGCGTAAAGAAGACGACCCAGCGGCAAGGCTTCAAGACCAGCGAATTCATTGTCTATCCGGCCCACGGCGTCGGCCAGATCGTCGCGATCGAGGAGCAGGAGGTCGCGGGCGCGCGGCTTGAGCTTTTCGTCATCAACTTCGTCAAGGACAAGATGACCTTGCGGGTGCCGACGTCGAAGATCGCCTCCGTCGGCATGCGCAAGCTGGCGGAAACGCCGATGGTCAGGCGGGCGCTGGAGACGCTCAAGGGCCGCGCGCGCGTCAAGCGCACCATGTGGTCGCGCCGGGCGCAGGAATACGAGGCCAAGATCAATTCCGGCGACATCGTCGCCATCGCCGAGGTGGTCCGCGACCTGTTCCGGTCGGAGTCGCAGCCGGAACAATCCTATTCGGAACGCCAACTCTACGAGGCGGCGCTCGACCGGCTCGCGCGCGAAGTCGCTGCTGTGCAACGTCTCACCGAGACCGAGGCGATCAAGGAAATCGAGGCGGCGCTGGCCAAGGGACCGCATCGTGGCCCCAAGCCCGAGACGGAAGAAGAGGCTGTCGTCGAGGAAGAGGCGGCCTGACGACCGAATTTGCTTCAGCGAAGGAATTGAAGAGGCCCGGCCGATGCCGGGCCTCTTCGTGTCATGGCCTGCGCGCAGGCTATTGATTCGCCGACAAAAATCCACCGGTTAGTCATAAATTAATCTTCCTTTGAAAGGACTTTGAAGGGGCACGGCGGGAGTTCAGGGATAGGGGCGTGGCGATGCGGCGTGAGAGGGCATCAAAGAGCGGCCGGGTAGTTTCGATTCTTGCGGCCGGCGCCATCGGCTACCTGCTCGGAGGCTGGAACACCACAGCGTTGCGCGGCACAAACCTTTCGCCCGCCCAGACCGTCGCGCTGCGTTTTCCCGAGGATCAATACGCCGCCGTGACGTCGACGGCCGCTTTGGGTGCGCCACAGCCTACAACTGCCGCACCGGCTGCGGCCGCGCCGAACGCCATGGTGCTTGGCAATGCGAAATTCGCGTTGCTGAGCCCAAATCCGATGGCGCCGTTGGCCTCTGCGCAGGCTGCCGAGCCTGCGGTAGCGCCCGTAGAGGCTGCCGCGCCATCGCCGCCTGACGCGGCGCTGCCGCCTCGCCCCGAGTCGGCGGCAAAGCAGCCGGCAGCGGATGCAAAGTCGGCGGCTGTTCAAGTTCGCCGCGCCAATCGACCGGGCTTCGTGCTCAACGACGCGCAGATCGCCAGCATCAAGCGGCGGCTCAATCTGACCCCCGAGCAGGAGCGCATGTGGCCCGCCGTCGAGGCCGCGTTGCGCAACCTCGCCTATGCGAAAGCCCGCTATGCGCACCGGCGCGGCAGACTCGCCAATACCGCCGCAGCCGCCTCGCTCGATCCCGAGAGCACGGAGGTGCAAGACCTCAAATCCGCGGCCACGCCGCTCATCATGAGCTTCAACGACGAGCAGAAGAACGAAGTGCGCAGCCTCGTCCACGTCATGGGACTGGACAGGCTCGCATCTGAGTTCTGATCTCTCGCGCGTCACGGCCGGTTTATGCTGGTTGCTTGCGCAGATTTTCTCCTTGTGCCAAACGTCGCCGCGATTTTCGTAAGCTTTCGCGCCGGTTGTGCGCCGAGCGCGAACTTGGCCGACGGGCCGCTGCCGTAGCTCAGTGGTAGAGCACCCCCTTGGTAAGGGGGAGGTCGTCAGTTCAATCCTGACCGGCAGCACCAGATCCTGACGCGACGCCCGCCTCAGGCGCAAGAGCGATTCCGGCGCGAGACCAATTACGACGGGGGTTACGCTCCCGTCGGGCCGGCCGCTCGACCTTGTCGGCGTCAGAGTTCCATCAGTCGCGATGCAGCAGCTTGAAGGCGTGGGTGCGTTCGTTGCGGATGAACGCGGGGATGCACCAGAGTATGCATAAAGGCTCGATGGCGCGGGCGGCTTCGGCCTTGCCCATGTCGGCGGTCTCCCAGCCGAACTGATCGCAGATGCCGCGCACCGTCGCTTTCGCCCCGTCGTCGTTGCCGCAGATGAACATCGTCGGCTTGCCGCCCTTGAGCTGCGGATCGACCATCATGCCGTTGCCGACGGAATTGAACGCCTTGACGAAGTGCGCGTCCGGAGCGGCCCGCTGCAGGCGCTCCATGAGCGATTGATCGAGGCTGGTGAAGAACTTGAGGACGCCGTTCGTCGGCGGCGCATCGGCGATCGGGTTGGTCGCGTCGATCACCGGCTTGCCCGCCAGATTGGCCGCGCCCGCAGCCGCCACCGCGTCGAGCGCCGCGGTTCCCTTGACCGCGAGCACCACGATCTCGCCAAACTTCGCGGTGTCGGCAAAGCTGCCGGTTTGCGCCCCGCGATGCTGCGCGGCCCAGTCCTTGAGCTTCGCCGTGTCGCGCGTGCCGAGCATGACCTGATGGCCGTGCCTGATGAAGCCTTGGGCCAAGGCCTTGGCCACGTCCCCTGATCCCAGAATTCCGACTTTCATGCGCGTCTCCCTTGCAGCGGCGAACCTCGAGGCGGAAGCGATCGGGCGCCGCCAAGCCGGCCCCGATGCTATGTCAATCGTCGAACCCAGTCGAACGCATGGCCGCGCCTCTCCTGCCAAGGGAGAGATGATGAGAGTCTTTGGCTTCAGCCGTGCTCCGGTGATGATGGAGAATCGAGAATGCGCGCCGCCTCCTCGACGATGGCGGCGAGCCGCTCGGCGGCCGTGGGAATGGACTCGATGCGGGCGGCGCCCGTGCCGGCGTAAAGCGCCATGGCCTCGAATTCGCCGGTCATGTCGCGCAGCGGCGAGTCGGTGCTGAAGAGATAGATCGGCCGTTGACCTTGGCCGCCGATAATGCGCCGCCCGGCGGCGAACGGATCGCCGTGCTCGCCGCGGGTGACGCTGTTGGAGAGAACGCGCACGGCGGTGCCGGCCGGCCAGTTGATGTGAAAGGCCTGGGTATGAACGGTCTCGCCCGGTTTGGCGGCGATGATGCGTTCCTTATGATAATCGTGGGCGAAGGATTCCCGGGTCGCCAGAAAGCCGGTGCCGATGACCGCGCCTTGGGCGCCCAGCGCCAGCGCGGCGGCGAGGTCCCTGCCGTCGACGATGCCGCCGGCCGCCAGAACCGGCACGTCGACGCGCGCCACCACCTCGGCAATGAGCGTCTTGAGCGGTATTCGGCCGCGGACATGGCCGCCGGCCTCGAACCCCTGCGCGATCACGATGTGGGCGCCCGCGGCGACGGCCGCCGCGGCTTCGTCGGCCGAGCCGACCTGGCTGAGGACCAGACATCCGGCGGCGCGCAGACGATGCACGAGAGCCGGCGACATATCCCAAAACAGCGTCACTGCGGCCACGTGCTCGGCAATAACCGCTTCCAGTTCGGCCTCCAGGAGATCGGGGGGAGTGGCGGCGGGAATGAGATTGACGCCGAAACCGCGCGGCGTGGCCGCACGCACCCGCGATATCTCCGCGCGAATTAGCTTCGGCGCCTCGCGCACCATGCCGAGAAAGCCGAAGCCGCCGGCGTTGCACACGGCGGCCACCAGCTCCGAGCGCGCAACGCCGCCCATGCCGGCGAGAAACACCGGGTAATCGCAGCCGAGAAGGCCGCAAACCGGCGTCTGCAATGTTTGCCGCTGCACGAAAATATGCATATGAGATACTTGTTTGCGCAGTCAAGCGTCGCCGGCAATTGGAAGGACGGCCGCGGCATGAGCGTTCCTCGCGTCAAGCGCGTCTATGACCCGGCGTCGCCGGACGACGGCGTCCGCGTCCTCGTCGACCGTTTGTGGCCGCGCGGCCTCAAACGCGAGGCCGCCAACCTCGATCTTTGGCTCAAGGAGGCGGCGCCGAGCGAAGCGCTGCGCCGTTGGTTCAACCACGATCCAAAGCGATGGGCGGAGTTTCAGAAGCGCTATCGCGCGGAACTGGTGGCGAAGCCGGAGAGCATAAAGGCGCTTCGGGATCTGCTGGCCGGCGCCCGGCCGGTGACCTTGCTGTTCGCCGCCAAGGATACGGCGCGCAACAACGCCGTCGTTCTGCGCGACTGGCTTTCCGCCAGGAGTGCCGGCTAGGCCGCACGCTCGGGGATGCGTCCGTCGAAGAGCAATAACGACAGCGCCTTGTACGGTTTGATCAGATCGGCAAGCGTATGGGCGTCCAAGACGGCGAGAAATGCGTCGGTTGCGTCGTGCAACACGCCGCGCAACACGCAGGCGCGCTCGATGCGGCAATAGCCGGCATGATGAAGGCAATCGATGACGTCGAGTTGATCCTCGGTGTCGCGCACCACCGCGCCGATATTGATGTCGCCCGGTTTGCGCATGAGACGGATGCCGCCGTTGCGGCCGCGCACCGTCTCGAGATAACCCTTCTGACTGAGATCGTTAACGACCTTCATCAAATGGTGCTTCGAGATATCGAAGCTCTTCGCGATGTCGTTGATCGTCGTCAGTCGGCCCTCGTTGAGCCCGACCTGAATCAGGACACGCAAGGCGTAATCTGTATGCAGCGTCAGGCGCATTGCCGTCTCCGCGTGGTTGTTTTCGGCACCGCGATGTCGTCCCGGAATCGGGCTTTATGCAGTTCCGTGCGCGGCCGGCACGGCTCACCGTCTTTGCTGTCCCGTTTTTTAATATGCATGGCTGTGAGGCGCAAAAGGCGGCGCCGGACTCATCGGCTGCTCGCGTAAGGCGGCGGAAGCGCCAGAAGGGGCGGGCCCGGCTTCGATCCGGTGTCGCGGCTTGGCGGCCGTGCGGCTGCGTGCTGCGGCGGCCAACCGACGAACGCGGCGATAAACCAGAGCGTGCCCAGGGCGACGGCGATGACAATCAGGGTCCAGCCGGCAGTGGCCTGCTGGTCGAGCCGATAATAGGCGCAAAGCCGCGTCGGTGCCGCGAGATAGAGGCCGCCTATGGCGCCGAGCTTGGGAATGAAATTGGCCCAGATGAACGCGCGGCCGAGCGGCGGCATCCGCCGCCAACTCAAGCCCAGCGGCAGCCCGACGAGAAGCGGCAAGCTCAAGAACTTGATGGCGTCGAACCAGGGATCGGCGACGGCGCTGTCAAGCGCGCGCGGCAGCATCCAGAACGACGTGCCGAAGATAACCAGAATGATGCCGGGAATGCCGAGCCAGTCGGCTTCGGCGAGCCAGTGCGGCTCCTGCCCGCGGATAGAAACGGCGAGCAGCAGGCCGAGGCCGATCAGCAATGGCACCTGCACCGTCATATGTACGGCCATGTCGCCCTCGAGCGCGATCCGCAGCGGCCGCAGCCACAATATGAGCCACGCTCCGGCGATGAGAAGCAGTCGGCCGTTGTTATTCATGGCACGGACGCCTTTACGGCCTGCTGCGCCAAAAGCTGCGGCGGCGCGTCGGGATCGAGCAGGCGGGCGAGACGTCCGTGTGCATCCACCAGATAGACGGCGCTGTTGTGAATGAAGCCGCCCATGCCGTCGGGTATGACCACGACGCCAAAGCTTTGCAGCAATGCCGCGAGGCCGGAGGCGTCGGCCGGCGCCGCGATCCGCCAATGCGGGGCCGTCGCGCCATAGCGATCGCCGTAGAGCTTCAACGCTTCACGGTCGTCATTGACGGGATCGAAGCTGATGCTGAGGAGATCAATCTGCGGGCCTGATCCCGACCCGCTTGCCAAATCCATCACGCGATGAAAGTCGTCGCCGAGCGCGCTGCATATCGTTGGGCAGCGTGTATAGATGAAATCGACCAGGACCGGCCTGCCCTTGTAGTCGCCGAGCGAGAAGGCATGGCCGTCCTGATCGAAGAGGCGCACATCCGGCAGCGGCCGCGGCCTGCGTTCGATGTCGAGTTGCCGCGCGCCGGCGCTGGTGACGACGCGAAATCCCTCGGTCTCCCACGCGAGCGCGGCTACTCCCGCCGTCACGACCAACGCAAGCAGAGGAAGAAAGCCGCGTGTCATCAAGCGCCCGCTTCCTCCGGCGCTGCCGAGGTCACGCTGACGAGGAACCTCACCACCAGGATCAAGACACCCACCACCACCAGCGCGGCACCGATCGAGCCGACGCGGTCATAGGGCAGCCAGCTTGGCAAGTGCACGGCGTAGCGGCGCGGCACGCTGGCGGCGCCGGCGGTGAGGAAAGCGAGGACGAATATCGAGCCGCCGACGACGTAGAGCCAGAACCCGGTCGGCGCCCAGGCGTTGTTCGAACGCGGCGTTATGTGGGTCAGGAAGCCGAGGAACATCGCGATCGTGCCGAGCAGCAGATAGGTGTGGAAGTGACCGGGCACCCACTGCGTGTTGTGCATGAAGCTGTTGACCTCGATGGTGCCGTCGGCAATCGCGGGGATGACGCCGATCGCCCATCCTGCCGCGCCGACGAAGACCAAGCCCGCCGCGGTGTTCCACTTGATTCCGGAACGATAGACGTTGGTGAGAGCGCCGAACGCGGTCACCAGCAGCACCGGCAGGCCGCTCAGCCAGGAGACGACTTGGCCGAGGACCAACGCCCAAGTCGGCATGGCGAAGTCCATGAGCAGGTGGTGCGGGTAGACGATGAGTACGAACACGGTCGAGAGCACCCAGGCGAGGTAAAAAGCTTGGTTCGTCTTCCACGCCCGATGCGTATAGACCGGCAGGATCTCGTAGACCGCGATCACCGCCATGTAGATCGTGGCGTTGATGAACACGTGCCCGAAGAAGAAGATCATGTTCTTCGCCGCCAATGCATTGAAGGCGAAGCTCGGCACGTAGAGATTGACCAGCGTGATGACGAGCACCGCGGCGCCGAGCAGGATGCCGAGGATGTTGACGATCAGCGCCATGGTCGACGCGGCAACGGCCGGCGGCGGCCCTTCGCTTTCCGGCGCCAAGCCGAAAGCCTGCTTGACGCCGAGCGCCGCGCCGAGCCCGCCATAGACGGACAGAATGCCGCGGGCGATATCGAGATGTAAGAGCAGGAAGCCGACACCGATGAACAGGAGGCCGAACATGTAGGCCGCCGCGGCGTTGGCCGACCACAGGTCGCCGGAATGTGCCGGCAGCGGGAACAGGAAGGTCCAGGCGGCGCCGAAGCCGCCGATGAAGCCGGAGCCGAGGATCAATAGGGCGCCGATCAGGAAAAATACCAAATTGGCTACGAATATCCCGGTTGTAACCGGCACGTGCCGGCGCACGAAATACCACATCACCGTGGCGCCGCATAAGCCGGCGATGCCGACCATCCCGGCGCCGTGCATGGTCATGATCACGTAGAAGAGGTCGGGCTGGATATCGATCCATTGCGCCTGCGTCAGGCGCATCAACAATCCGAACACCATCATGAGCAGCAGAACGAGCCCGCAAACGACGACATAGGCGAGGACGGCGGCGCGTGCGCTGATCCCACCCCGGGTTTGGACCGCTTGGATCGTCATGGCTTTCTCCTCCCTATGCGGTCTGGCGCTATTGTGCGGTGACCTTGATTTCCGTGTTCATCTGGTGATGCGCGACCCCGCAATATTCGAGGCACAGCACGTGAAAAACGCCGGGTTCGTTGAAGGTGTAGCGCAGCACGTTGGTATATCCGGGCATCGCCTGCACCTGAGCGACGATGTGCATCTCCGGATCGTAGAGTGCGAAGCCGTGGTTCACGTCTTTGCTGGTGACGCGGAATTCCGCGGTCTGTCCGACGTGAAAGGCATTCGGCTTGATGCTCCAATCCCATTGCTCGGCGACGACCTCGACGGGCTGTATCGCTGCGCCAGCCGGCATCGCCGGCAGGCTCGACACATAAGGCAGCTTGCCGATGGTGTCGTAATTCGCCGCGATCAGGATGATGACGGCGAGGCCGAACAGCCAAGTGCGCAGTCGATAGGCGGAGGCGATGACGGGCCCGTAATTAACGAGCGCGGCGTCGGCTCCCACCGCGACCCAAATAAACAGGGCGGCGAGTATGCCCATGAGGACGATCGAGATCGACCATACCACTTCCTGGATCATGACATCTCCCTAGCGTTCGGCGGCGAGACTGATGCATGGCATACGCAACTCACCTGCCAGCGCGACAAGGCGCCACGGCACAACGGAGCTTTTGGGGCGGCTTGTTCTTGCGTTGATTGACTCCCTGCCATGGGGATCAGCAGAATGCCCCAATAATATGTATTTTAAATGCATCTTATTCCGCAAACGCGGTGAGGTCAACGCCGCCTTCATGCGATGCGGCGCGACGATTTTACGCCCGGATAAATCAAGGGCCGCCTCGACAACCTGCCTGGAACCGCTCTAAAAACGGGTTCCCTTGGCGGCGGAGAACGAGGCGGCGGCAGAGTCATGGATTACAGCGGATTTTTTGCCGACGCGCTTTTCCGGCTGCGGAGCGAGCGGCGTTATCGGGTGTTTGCGGATTTGGAGCGCATTGCCGGCCGTTTTCCGTACGCGGTGTGGCATTCGCCGGAAGGCCGGCGCCAAGTCGTGATCTGGTGCTCGAACGATTATCTCGGCATGGGCCAGCACCCCAAGGTGATCGGCGCCATGGTCGAGA